>JBEBJC010001516.1:0-1552 GCA_040080105.1 Myxococcota bacterium | reverse complement strand
CAGCCCGCCCGCGGTCACCTCCGCCTCGTCCCACCCGAGCGTGCCGGAGATCGGCACCCGCAGCCCCTTCAGCGCGTCGACCCACCGGTTGCGGATCCTGGCGGCGGTGGCCCGACAAGCGGGCTCGGACGAGGACAACCCACCGCTGCACCGGGTGGACCGCAAGACGCGCAACCGGTGGGTCGACGCGCTGAAGGGGCTGCGGGTGCCGATCTCCGGCACGCTCGGGTGGGACGAGGCGGAGGTGACCGCGGGCGGGCTGGCGCTGGGCGAGGTCGACCCGGCGACGATGGCGGTGCGGCGCCACCCGGGCCTGTACGTGTTCGGCGAGCTGCTCGACCTGACCGGCCCGATCGGAGGGCTGAACTTCCAGCTCGCGTTCGCCACTGCGGAGCTCGCGGCGCGCGCGGCGCAGTGAAGGGACCGGGCCCGAGGATCGTCGTACGGCGGCCCCTCGGGAGAACGCAGTGCCGAGCACCCCGCTCCTCGGTCGATCCGACGAGTCGTACGAGCTGATCGAGAAGCTGGGCCAAGGTGGCTTCGGGTCGGTGTACCTGGCCCGCAAGGGGCGGCTGCGCAAGCCGGTGGCGGTGAAGCTGCTCGAGCGGGCGGTCGCGCCCGACGCCGAGCAGCGGTTGTGGGACGAGGCGCGGCTGCTGGCGTCGCTGCACCACCCCGGGATCGTGGCGGCCGACGACTGGGTCGCGGTCGACGGCGTGCTCGGGCTGGTCACCGAGTACGTCGAGGGGGAGGACCTCGCGAGCTGCCTCGGCGCGATGCCGCCGGCGGTGGTGGTCGAGGTGGTGGGACAGCTCGCGTGGGCGCTGCACGCGGCCGCGCGGGCCGGGGTGGTGCACCGCGACGTGAAGCCCCAGAACGTCCGCATCGGGTGCCACGGCACGGTGAAGCTGCTCGACTTCGGGATCGCGTTCGCCGAGGGCGACGGGCGCGCGTCCGACGGTCCGCAGCTGCTGTACGGGACCCCGCGGTTCATGGCGCCCGAGCGGTTCCGGTGTGAGTTCTCGGCCGCGTCGGACGTGTTCTCCCTCGGGTGCGTGTTGTGGCTCGGGCTCGAAGGGGGCCCGTTCTACGGCGCGTTCGACCGGTTCGACGCGCTCGAGCGGTTCACCCGATCCGACGAGCGGTGGGGCGAGCTGCTCGGCCGCACCACCGCCGGCCGGTCGTCGCCGGAGCTCGAGCGGCTGGTGCGCGGGATGTTGGCCCGCCTGCCCGAAGATCGGCCGACGGCCGCCGAGGTCGGGCGCGCGTGTGAGGGGCTGCTCGACGGTTGGTCGGGGCGGCCGCGGCTGGCGGAGTGGTGTCGGCAGCGGTGGCCCGAAGGGGTGTCCCCTCCGGCCGCCGCCGCAGACCGGACCGCGTCGTCGCTGGTGTCGGCCCCGTCGCCCGACGACGAGGCCACCGAGGTGGCGCGCCCGGAGCGCCCAGAGCGGCCGGAGCGGGCGGCCCGCCCGGCCCAGCGGGGCCGCTCGTGGGGGTGGGGGCTCGCCGTCGGCGCGAGCGCGCTGCTGGCGGCGATCGGGCTGGTGACGGT
>JBEBJC010001515.1:0-1552 GCA_040080105.1 Myxococcota bacterium | reverse complement strand
GTTCGGCCGGACGAACCCGACCCACCCCCACTCGTGGCTGTTCGTGGACCAGCCGTTCGCCATCGGCCGGGTGTTCGGCGCGGAGGGAAACCGCGGCCTCGGGGTCGAGGGGAGCGTGCTGCTGCCGCTCCCGTGGTTCGTGGAGGTCGTCGCGTCGTCGAACGGGATCGGCGGGGAGGCGACGAACCGGAGCTGGCTCGACGCGGCCGACGACGGCATCGGGTCCCCCGCCGACCTTCACTCGACCACCGCGATCAAGCAGTTCTTCCCGCTCTCCGACGACTGGTCGCTCGCGTGGGGCCTGTCGTACGCCGGCGCCCCGAACGGCACCGGCCGCGGCAACCGGGCCGAGGTGTTCGGCACCGACGTGTACCTGCGGTGGCGGCCGATCACCGAGGGCTCGTACGCGTACGTCACGCTCGAGTCGGAGTGGCTGTACCGCCGCCGCCAGATCCCGTCGGACGTGCTCGCGGACTGGACGTCGTACACCCAGCTCGGGTGGAGGTTCGCCCGGCGGTGGGGTGCGGGCGCCCGGTGGGAATACGGGACCCCGGCGAAGGATCTCGAAGGGGTGGTGGGCGCCGATCCTCTCGATCCGGAGTGGACCCGCGACCGGCACCGGACGAGCGTGGACGTGAGCTTCTGGCCCAGCCACTTCTCTCGCCTGCGCGTGCAGACCGCGGCCGATGCGCTCGGCGCGGACCCTGTGGACTTGTCGGCGTTCGTCCAGTTCGAAGTGCTCACCGGCGCCCACGGCGCCCACACGTTCTAGGAGTTCCCCATGGCGTTCGACTCGATCCTCCGGCGCCTCCCGCGGGCTGCCCTCGCGGCCGCGGCGATGCACGCCTTCCGGGTGCTGGTGGTGCTGGCGAGCGTCGGCGGAGCGCTCGTGTCGCCGGCGCACGCCGGCCTGCGGGTGGTGGCGACCACCCCCGACCTCGCGGCGATCGCGCGGGAGGTCGTCGGGGCGAACGCCACCGTGGTGTCGCTGTCCCTGCCGACCCAGGACCCCCACTTCGTCGATCCCCGCCCGAACCTCGCGCTCGAGCTGTCGAAGGCCGACGCGCTGCTCCTGGTGGGGCTGGAGCTCGAGGTGGGGTGGCTGCCGAACCTGCTCACCGGCGCGCGAAACGTGAAGATTCAGCCCGGCGCGCCCGGGTACATCGACTGCTCGGCGTACCCGGCGCTGCTCGAGGTGCCCACCGCCGCGATCAGCCGCTCGATGGGCGACATCCACCCCGGTGGCAACCCGCACTACACCTGGGACCCTCGGGCGGCGCGCGCGATCGCGGTCGGCCTCGGCGCCCGATTCGGCCAGCTCGACGCGGCGAACGCTGCCTCGTACAAGGCGAACGCCGACGCCTTCACCCAGCGCCTCGACGCCTCACTGGGGAAGTGGGCCGCCGAGGCCACTGCGCTGAAGGGCGCGCCGGTCATCCCGTTCCATCGGTCCCTGCCGTACCTGTCGAACTGGCTCGGCTTGAGCATCGCGGTCGAGATCGAGCCCAAGCCGGGCATCCCGCCCACCCCCGCCCACGTGGCGTCGGTGATA
>JBEBJC010000360.1:0-7648 GCA_040080105.1 Myxococcota bacterium | reverse complement strand
GGTCGGCCCAAACAATTCCCCCTCTCCAGGGCACCAGGGCACCAGGGCACCAGGGCATCGGGGGAGAGGGCGATCGGCCCAAACAATTCCCCCTCTCCCCCGCAGCGGGGGAGAGGGCCGGGGTGAGGGGGCCGCGCGGCCTACACCCACCGCGCGAGCAGCTCCCGCTCGCGCTGCTCCGACAGGCCGTTCGCCGGCGCGACCCCGGCGGCGGCCCACACGTCGCGCACCGTGTCCGCGATCGGTCGCGACCGGAGCCCAGCTGCGGCGGCGCGGGCGCCGTCGACCTCGTGAAACCCGGGGTCGTCGGGGGCCCACATCGGGAACGCCGCGTCCCGCCCGTCGCCGAGCGCGTCGAGCAGCCAGGTCGGCTCCGGCCACACGAACGTCGTGTCGGCGCCCGCCACCGCGCGCGCGGCCTCGAGCACCTCCGCGATCGTCACCCGGCGCGGCGGGTGCACCGCGTTGAACGTGCCTCCGGTGCCGGTCTCGGCCAGGTGCACCAGGAACTCCCCCAGGTCGCGCGCGTCCACGAACTGGAACCAGCTGTCGGCCGGCCCGGGCGCGAGCATCTGCCCGCCGGCCGCGGCCCGGCGCACCAGCGACGGGAACCGGTCGGTCGGGTCGTGTGGGCCGACCACGAACCCCGGCCGGACCACCGCCGCCCGCGCGCCGAACCGCTCGGTGACCATGAGCTCACACGCCCGCTTGCACGGCCCGTACGACTCGGGGGTGAACGCCTCGACCGCGGGGTCGAGCGGCTCGTGCACCGGCGCGTCTTCGTCGCCGCCGGGCGGGAACGGGTCGCGGTACACCGAGATCGTCGACACGAACCCGTACCAGCCGGCGTCGATCCCCGCGGTGGACGCGCGGACCGCGCGCGGGAAGTACCCGCAGAAGTCGAGCACCGCGTCGAACGACCGGCCGGCGAGCGGGGACAGATCGACCGCCCGGTTGCCGGTCAGGTGTTCGGCCTCAGGGAACAGCTCGGCCCCGGTCGACCCGCGGTGAAACAGCGTCACCTCGTGGCCCGCCGCCAGCGCGCGCTCGGTCGCCGCCCGCCCCGAGAACCGCGTCCCCCCGATCATCAGCAGCTTCACCGCGACCTCCGCGGACCCCAGGGTATCGCCGCCGCGCCGACCCTCGATCCTCTCCGACCGAAGGTGACGCAGGTGCGGCTGCCCCGGCCTCGGCCGGGTATGACCCAGGGGTGCTGGCCGGATGGATCGCGAGCTGTGGGGCGCCGAGCGCGGTGGAGCCGCCGCCCGTGGGGGTGGTGGAGCTCGACCACGCGCGGTTCGTCGCCACGGGTGACATCCTGATGAACGGCGCGGTCAAGGACGCCGCCGCCGGCAGCGGCGGCGACAACGCCGGCTACGATCCCTTGTGGGCCGGCGTCTCACCGTGGGTCGGCCCGGCAGACCTCGCGTTCGCGAACCTCGAGTTCCCGATCGAGCCCGAGGGCGGCGGCCAGGCGCGGAACATGGTGTTCTTCGCCCCGCCGGTGGTGCTCGACTCGCTGTCCGACCTCGGGTTCGACGTGGTGTCGTTCGCGAACAACCACGTGTACGACCAGGGGCGGGCCGGCGTCGACCAGACCCTGTCCGAGCTCGAGCGGGTCGGCATCTCGGCCGCGGGCGCCGGCCCGTCGTGTGACGACGCCGAGGCGGCGCGGTGGTTCGACGTGGGCGGGCTGCGCACCGCGGTGTTCGCCCGCACGATCCAGCTCAACGACTACCTGAACGGCGGCCGGGACGAGACCTGCACCGCGCTGTGGGAGGACGAGCAGGAGCTGGTCGACAAGGTGCGCGCGGCGCGGGCCGAGGGGGCCGAGTGGGTGATGGTGTCGGTCCACTGGGGCACCGAGTATGCGCCGGCGCCGTCACAGGCGCAGCGCAACGTGGCCCGCCGCCTGGTGGAGGCCGGGGTCGACGTGGTGCTCGGACACCACCCCCATGTGCTGCAGCCGATCGAGCTGGTGCACGCCACCGACGGGCGCACCGCGGTGGTCGCGTACAGCCTCGGGAACTTCGTCAGCAACCAGGGCGCGGCCTACGACCCCGACCGCGACGTCGACGCCGAGGGCAACCCGCGCGACGGCGTCCTGTTGTCGATCACCGCCGCGCGGCGCCGGTACGCGGCCGAGGGAGGCGCGGTCGAGCGGGTCGAGCTGGTCGCGGTCGACCCGATCGTGTTGTGGACGAACAACGACCCGCTGGCGGTCCCGTCGATCTCGGTCGGAGCGGCGGAGGACCAGATCGCCCGGCTCGAACGGGTCGGGCGGGCGGAGGAGGCCGAGGTGTTGACCCGCCGGCTCGACGGGGTGCGCGCGGCCCTCGGGCCCACGGTCGCGCCGGACGGCCCGCCCCCCGCCGCGACCCCGTCCGAGCGCCCGGCGATGCTCGGGGTGACCGGCGGCTGACCCTCAGGGGGTGCCGAGCACCATCTTCAGGCAGTCCGCCGGAGACTTTCCGATCGTGGCGCACGCGCGGGTGAGCTGGTCGGCCACCGCCCGGCCCACCAGCGGCTCGAGCGCGGCGCCCCCCGCCGGGTCGAACCCGAGGTCCTCGTCGCCGTGGGCCTCCGACCACCACCGCGCCCCGAGCGCGCGCGCGCCGGTGGCCCCGCCCGCCTCGAGCGCCGCGAGCCACTGCTCCGCGGTCGACGTGGTCCACCCGCGCGCCTCCACCGCCTGGCGGATCGCCCGGTCGAGCGCGGGCCGGCCGATCGACCGCTCGAGCGCCCGGTACAGCCCGGGCGCCTTGCCGTACACCACCCCCGCGTACTGCAGGTTCGACACGAACGCGCTGGTCGACGCCGCCGCCGGCGCGTCCGGGGTGCCGAGCAGCCGCATCAGCGCGTAGTTCGCCGACAGCTGCTGCGTGGCCAGCGCCTCCGCCTGCGCCGTCGATCGCCCGTCGGACCGCACCCGCCACGCGAGGTACTGCGCGAGCGCCTCGTCCACCACCGGGTGGTTCCACGCGTCGACCCCGACCACCCCCGGCGCCCACTGGTGCGCGACCTCGTGCGCGACCACGAACCCCCGCTGCTCGGCCAGGTCCGGCACCGCGCCCCCGAGCCACCCGAGCGAGCCGCGCCCGTACAGGAACCCGCCGATCAGCGCGAGCGAGCCGAACTCGACCCCGCCGGCGCCCCCCGCGAGGGACGCCTCGACCAGGTCGAGCTCGGCGAACGGGTACGGGCCGTACCGCTCGAGCGCCGACAGCGCCTGGGCCCCGGCGGACAACACGGTGGCGCCGGCGGCGGCGTCGGGCTCGCGCGCCCACGACCGCACGGTGACCGCGCCCACGCGCTGCTCGCGGACCACCCAGTCGCGCGCGGCCACCACCGCGAGATCGCTGACCCCCTCCCCGGAGCACACCACCACCTGGTGGTCGCCGCGCACCACCACCGGGGCGTCGACCAGGTTCGTCACCACCCGCAGCCCGACCGGGGTCGTGACCTCCACCCGAAACGACGCCGGGCCGTTCCACGCGAGGTCCCCGATCGGCGCGTCGAGCCGCAGCACCCGCGCGGCCCACGCGCCGTCCGCCGCGGGGCCGATCACCGGGAACGCGCCGGTGAGCACGGTGATGCCGTCGCCGGTCGCGAGCAGCCCGTAGTCACCGCCCCCGGCCGCGCCGCGGAGCGCGTCGAGCTGGGCCATCCCCTGGGCGAACAGGTCGTTCACGTCGTCCGGCAGCTGCGACAGCGGGCCGCCGACCGCGAACCCCACCGTGACCGCGCCCCCCGGCGGCACCGGCGCGTCGAACACCAGCCTCCGGTCGCTCGGGTGCCCGACCTCGAACCGCCCCGGCGGCCCATCGATCAGCTCGAGCCGGGTCACCGACACCGGCGGAACCCGCACCGCGTTCGCCGCCAGCAGCAGCGGCAGGTCCGACACCGGGGCGCCGGTGCCGTTCACCCACCGGATCGTGCCCTCGGCGCTGAACGACTGGGGGTCGAGCGCGATCCGCACGTCGTATCGCGGCCACGGCGCCGGATCGGGCCCGCCCGCCCGCAGCAGCTCAGACGCGAGCCCGACCCCGCCGCACCAACCGACGAACCACATCGACCCATCGTACCGCACTTCCCACAACGGCGGCCGGGGCGGTACACTGTGCTCCATGTCGACCTGGGTGGTGCTCGTCGGCTGGGCTGGATGTGAGCAGGACGAGGCGCGGCCCGTCCCGCCCGAGCAGATCCGCGCGCAGATCCCGCTCGGCACGCGGTTCGGGCTGCCGATGGACCGGACGCGGATCTCGACCCGGATCGGGTTCGACCACGATCCGGTCGACGGCACCGGGTTCGCCGGCGACGCGACCTGCCTCGACTACGCCGGGCGGAACTTCCCCCACTGCTACGACGAGCACGACGGCACCGATCTGATCCTGGTCGGCGGGTTCGACGCGATGGACGCGGGCAGCACCCCGGTCCGCGCGGCGTACGACGGGTGGGTGATCGAGGTGGTCGACGGGAACTACGACCGGTGCCACATCGACGGCGGCTCGGTCAGCTGCGACGGGTACCCGATCGAGCCGAACTACGTCGAGGTCGAGCACCCCGACGGGCTCGTGTCGCGGTACTTCCACCTCCAGCAGTGGAGCGCGGTGGTCGAGATCGGCGACCAGGTCCCGTGTGGCACGCCGCTCGGCCGGGTCGGTTCGAGCGGCAACTCGTCGATGCCCCACCTGCACTTCGAGGTGCAGCGAGACGGGGTCAGCGTCGACCCGTTCGCCGGGCCGTACTCCCAGCCCGAGTCGCTGTGGGAAGACCAGGGTATGGACGCAGGGCTGCCGGAGGACGGGTGCGTCACGCCGCTCTGATCGCGATCGCCGCCGCCGGCTGCGTGCCGCACCTCGGCCCCGCGCGGGTGCGCTACGGCACGCCGGAGGTGCTGCCGCTGGTGCAGCCGTCGACCGACGCGCGCCGGTGGTACCTCCCGATGGAGACCGACGTGCTCGGGCCGGTCGTGTGGTTCGTCGACACCGGCTACACCTACACCACCTGCGACGACGACCTCGCGGCGGCCCTCGGGCTCGAGCTGCACGGGCTCGTGCGGATCCGGGGCGAGCTCGGTCGGGTTCGGGCGGAGAAGGCGGTGTTGCCGACGATGGAGCTCGGCGGCCACGAGATCGACCGGGTGGTGTGCCAGGTGCGCGACCTCGGGTCCACTTCGTCGCTCGACGATCCGGACGAGGTCCCGATCGCCGGCGTGCTCGGGATGGACGTCCTGCGCCAGTTCCGCCTCCGGTTCGACCCGGCCTCGGGCACGGTCGAGCTCGACCGCCCCGGCGATCGGCCGCCGCTCCGGTGGTCCGACGAAGGGGTGGTGCGGCTGCGGCGGGCCGGGGTGCGCGGGCTGCGGGCGCGGGTGCCGCTCGAGGTCCAGGGGCAGCGGGTGTGGCCGATCCTCGACACCGGCGCGACGAATACCTACGTCGACGGTGGGCCGCTCGGGCTCGAGCCCACCTACGTGCTGGAGAACGTCACGGTGCGCGGCACCGGCCTCGGCGGCAGCCAGATCCGGCGTCTGTTGTCGTACGAGCTCGATGGCGTGCGGGTGGGAGGCCAGGCGCTGCCCACGGTGACCCTGATCGATCGCGATCGGGGGTGGTGGGAGCCAGGCCTGCTCGGCCTCGACCTGCTGTCCCACTTCGTGCAGGACTACGACTTCGCCCACGGGCGGATGCAGCTGATCCCGACCGCGCCCGAGCCGTTGCCGCAGTTCTCCAGCTGGTGGCCCCCGGAGGACCCCCCAGCGGCGAGGATCCGCGGCGGGCCGGTGCTCGCGACCCGCCCGGTCGGACCGTCGACCGACGTGTCGGCCGACTCGGAGATCACCCTTCCTTGAGCAGCAGCTCGACCGTGCGCTGGTCGGCGTCGGGGAACGGGTAGTCGGCGAACTCGTCCGGGGCGACCCACGCCACCGCGTGCACTGCCTGCGCGAACGGCTCGCCCGACCCGATCGCGCACCGGTACACCGCCAACACCACGCTGTACTCCGGGTACGCGTGGCGCACCTCGAGCACCCGATCGCCCACGTCCACGTCGACCCCGATCCGGTGGCGCACCGCGCGGGACAGCGCGTCGCGGTCGTTCTCCCCGTCGCGGACCCGGCCCCCGGGGAACTCCCACAACAGCGGGAGCACCGCGCGCGCCGAGCGCTGGGTGAGCAAGTACCGGCCGTCGTGGTGGATCTCCGCGCTCACCACGCGGATCGTCGGCCCGTGCGCGGCCATGTCGCCTCCGTGGGGGCGCCTCGGGTAACCTGCCCCGGCTCGCCACGCATCGCGCAGCGAGATACCGCGAGGGTTCACGGGGGGCGACATGGCGGTTCGCAGCACGTTGCGTCGCATCGGGAGCGGCCTGCGCCGCCGGGTCGAGGCCCGGTTCGGGCGCGGCGTCGAGCATCCGGGCGCCGACACGCCGATCGCCGCGCCACCCGCGCGCGCCCCGGAGCCGGTCGCGCCGGTGGTCCCGGCCGCCCCCGCCGGGCCTCCGCCGCTCACGATGGCCGAGGTCGAGGTCCTGCTGGAAGACATGGTGCGGCCCGCGCTCCAGTCCGACGGCGGCGACATCACGCTGATCAAGGTCGAGAACAACGACGTGTACGTCGCCCTGCGCGGCGCGTGCGAGACCTGCCCGTCGTCGATCGTGACGATGCAAGACGGGATCGCGCGCCTGTTGGCCGAGGAGTTCCCGCAGTTCGGTCAGCTCGTCCGAGTGGACGGGTGATGGACCCGACCGAGGCGTCGAACGACGGGCAACGGCCGTCCGACGCGGAGGAGTCCACGTCGCCGGTCGACCTGGGCTTCCTCGGCGCGCTCGACCCCGCGAGCCTGCGCGCCGCGCTCCCGTCGTTCCTGGCGAACTTCGTGGAAGACGGCGCGAGTGACCGCGCGGCGGCGAACCGGGCCCGGATCGCGTCCCTCGTGGGCTCGTGGTCCGACGACGCGTGCCGCGCGGTGATCTCCGACCTGGGCGGGCTCGGGCGCGAGCACCGCCCGTACCCGGCGAACCCCGACTGCCGCGCGTTGTCCCGCCTGTGGTGCCACGACGTGGTGGAGCAGGCCCAGGTCCACGGGGCCGAGCACCTCCGCGCCGCGGTCGAGCGCGGGCCGGCCCTCGTGTGCTGCAACCACCTGTCGTACGTCGACTCGACCGCGACCGACGCTGCCCTCGCGGGGGCGGGCCACGCCGACCTGGCGGACCGGCTGATCGCGGCGGCGGGGCCGAAGGTGTACCAGGACCTGTTCCGCCTGATCGCCGCGTCGTGCCTGAACACGCTGCCGGTGCCGCAGTCCACCTCGTTCACCCACACCGAGAAGCTGTCGGCGCGCGAGCTCGCGCGCAAGGCGTCCGAGAGCCTCCAGTCCGCCGCCGACGCGATGGCGAGCGGCTACGTGCTGCTGCTGTACCCCGAGGGCTCGCGCAGCCGCACCGGGCACCTCGGGTCGTTCCTGCGCGGCGCCCACCGGTACCTCACCGCGCTGCCCGACCTGTCGGTGGTGCCGCTGGGGATCGCCGGCACCGAGGCGCTGATGCCGGTGGCGAGCAGCAAGCTGCGGCCGGGCACGGTCACGCTGCGGTTCGGCGCCCCGCTGCGCGCCGGGCCCGACGGGAACAGCCGCGAGCTGCTCGCGAC
>JBEBJC010001514.1:0-1562 GCA_040080105.1 Myxococcota bacterium | reverse complement strand
GTGGTGGTGGGCGGCGGGGTGGTCGGCTGCCTGATCGCGTGGCTGTGTGGTCGGATCGCCGCCACCGAGGTCGCGCTGGTCGACATCGACCCGCGGCGGGCGCCGGTGGCCGCGGCGCTCGGGGTGGGGTTCGCCGCGCCCGAGCACGCGCCGGGCGACGCCGACGTGGTGTTCCACGCGAGCGCCACTCAGGCGGGGCTCCGCACCGCGCTCGGGTGCGCCGGCCGTGAGGCGCGGGTGGTGGAGGCGTCGTGGTTCGGCACCACCGAGGTCAGCCTCGCGCTCGGCGGCGCGTTCTTCCACCGCCGGGTGCAGCTGGTCGCGAGCCAGGTGGGCACCGTGTCCCCGTCGCGCTCGGCCCGGTTCGACTTCCGTCGCCGCCTCGAGGTGGCGCTGGCCCTGCTCGGCGATCCGGCGCTCGACGTGCTGGTCGACGGCGAGTCGGCGTTCGACGACCTGCCGCGCGCGCTGCCCGAGGTGGTGCGCGGCGTGGGTGGCGGGTTGTGCCACCGCGTGCGCTACCCCTGACCGAGGGGTACGTCGAGCGGACGGAGGCGGCATGGACGCGCAGGTCACCGGTCGGGTCGAGCCTGGGTGGGAGCCCGTCCGGGCGGTGTTCGAGGCGTCGTTCGCGGCGGGGGCCGAGATCGGCGCTGCCCTGTCGGTGCGGCACCGCGGCCAGGTCGTGGTCGAGCTGGCCGGGGGGTTCGCCGATCCCGGCGCTGGCCGCGGGTGGACCCAAGACACGCCGAGCGTGTGCTTCTCGTCGACCAAAGGGCTCGTGGCCACCTGTTTCCTGATCGCGCAGGACCGCGGGCAGATCGACCTCGACTCCCCGGTGGCCGACGTGTGGCCGGAGTTCGGGACCGCGGACAAGTCGCGCGTCACCCCGCGGATGATCCTGAACCACCGCGCCGGGCTGTCGGCCCTCGACGCTCCGCTGTTGGTCACCCACGTCCGCGACGATCCGGAGCGGGTCGAGCGCGCGCTGCTCGATCAGGTGCCCACCTGGGAGCCGGGCGCCGATCAGGCCTACGCCGCGTGCGTGTTCGGGCTGTACGCCCAGGCGATGTTCCGCCGCGCCACGGGCGCCACCCTCGGGGCGTACCTGGCCGAGCACGTGACGGGACCCCTCGGGCTCGACGCCGAGTGCGCGCTCGGCCGGCCACAGCAGCTCGGGGTGCAGCCGGCGCGGCTGTTCCCGGTGCCCCCGCGGACCGTGTTGTCTTCGGTGGTGCCGACCGCGCTGTTCCGCGACACCCCCGACGGGCGGATGTTCCGCCGGATCCTCGCCGGCCCGCGGACGTTGGCCGGGCGCGCCACGCTGAACCCGTCGCTCGGACCCGACCGGCTGCACGCGCTCAACGATCCGGCGCTGCACCGGATGGAGCTGCCGTGGATGAACGCGATCACCTCGGCCCGCGCGCTCGCCCGGGTGTACGCGGCGCTCGCCGGTGACGGCAGCGTCGACGGGGTCCGGCTGGTGCGGCCGGAGAGGCTCGCCCCGCTGCACGGCCGGCAGAGCTGGTCCGAGCGGGACCACACGCTGCAGAAGCCGGTGG
>JBEBJC010001513.1:0-1562 GCA_040080105.1 Myxococcota bacterium | reverse complement strand
CCGTCCCACCGTCTGCCGCCACTGCACCCCGCCCGACGACAGCGTGTACCCCGACACCCGGTTCCGGTCGTCGTACCGGTGCTCCACCGACGCGCTGCCTCTTCACGCCCCGGGCGCTGGAGGACGCGGACCAGGCGCACATCGAGCTCGGCCGCTGGCGGTTCGAGATCGCCGGTCAGCGGGACACGGACGATCCACCGCCAACCGCTTGAGGAGCGTCCGGCCCTGAAGGCCCTGCCGGCGCGGCCGTACGTACCGAACGTCTGGAAGAAGGCGACGTTGCACCAGAACAGCCACCTGGTGTTCGACCGGCGCGAGTAGTCCGCTCCCTGGACGCTGATCGGCCAGGAGCTGTGGGTCCGGGCGACGCCGGACACGGTGTGCCTGTACCCCACGACCACCGACGATCGTGTTGCGACCCACGATCGGCGCGGGCCCGGCCCACCCCGATGTTCCCCGAGCCAGGCCCGATCGGCCGCGTTTCTCGCGCGTCCCTCGGCAGATGTCCTGAGGAGGAGAAATGAGCCCGACCGACGAGATCGTCCCAATCCTGAAGAAGCTGCGTCTGAGCGGGGTGCTGCAGCACCCGGTTCAGGAACTCCGGGTGGGCCAGGCTGTCTTCCACCGCCTGGCGGGTCCAGGGTCTGCAGGACGAGGTTGAGCGGCGCGACCAGAAGCAGCTGGACCTCCGACTGCGACGAGCGGCCTTCGACACCCAGGAACCGTCGATGACTTCGACTTCACCTTCAACCCGAACATCCCGAAGTCCAAGGTCATCGATCTGGCGACGTGGACCGGCGAGGAGGTCGCACCGGAACCACGTTGAAAACGGCGTCGTCGAGGTGGAACTACGGGCGCGGGTTCAATTCCACGTCCCCGCACACCGCGACAAAATCGGCACCGTACGAGGGCTCCAGCAAGAAGACGAACTCGTCGACAGGAAGGGTCCCCACATCGAGCCCAAGTCGAGCCTGAACCAGCGGAGGGACGTCGAACTGGACCCTGGCCTCGGCGATCGGATGCAGCCGGATGGCGTGAACGATGTTGCCCTCTCGCAGCCCGTCCACGCTGAGCGCCCGGACACCCGCCAGCACCAGCACGTTCTCCTGCCCGCTGGACGAACGCAGCCAGATCCTGACGCGTTTGCCGTCGGCCTCCAGGGCCACGCCCGCTACGCAACCGTCGTGGTACGCGAAGCCAATGACGCGTCCGTGTGGATCGGTGTTGATCACGGCGTCTGCTCCGGCGGCGGAACACCCGGCCCTCGGGGCGACGGCGGATCGCCGTCCGCTGGCGTGCGCGGTGGTCCTCGGTCACTGTGCGTCGGCGGTCCACCGTCGGTCGCGCTCGTCGGCACGTGCGCCGGATCCGACCGCACCTCGTCCCACCAGGTGGTCGTCACCCGCTCCGGCCACCCCGCCGCGGTGTACCCGTACGACTGCTCCAGCCGGAGGTACGGCTCCGCTGCGCCTCCGTCGAGGTACCCGAGCGCCCGGTCGGTCCACACCGACCGCGACTCCACCAGCACCACGTCGCGGCCCACCCACGCGCCGGTCTCCTCC
>JBEBJC010001512.1:0-1563 GCA_040080105.1 Myxococcota bacterium | reverse complement strand
GGACGTCCGAGTCGACCCAGGTCTGGACGTCGCTGATGCAGGTGTCGGCGTACTTCGAGCCCGGGCGCACCTCGACCACCCGCAGCTCGACCCGCCCCACCCCGTCGCCGCCGGTGTCGATCACCACGTCGTGCCAGTCGGCCGACGGCGGCAGCGCGACCTCCCGGCGCGCCACCTGCTCGCGGGCGCGCCACAGGGTGACCTCGACCTTGGTGGGCACGCCGTTCGCCGCGAGCAGCGCGGGGCTCTTGTGGTACCCGGCGCGGATCCGCAGCTTGACCGCTCGGGCCGAAGACACGGTCGAGACGTCCCACGCGAGCACCTCGCCGACCCCGTCGCCGTCCACCCCCTCGACCCACGCCGTGGCGGGGTTGTCGTCGAACGCGTAGTTCGGGTGGTAGTTCTCGTCGTACTTGTTCCAGTTGCTCCGCAGGAACGAGCTCGCGCTGACGCCGACCGGGGACAGCCGGTCCCACGTCGGCTCGGCTGCGGACGCACTTGCCACCCACCCCAGGAACATCGGGCCTCCACCCGCTGTCATACCGCGCTCGGCTCTGGATGTGCGCGCCCGCGTCGCGCGGAAGGTCGGCGAGTGGTCAGCGGCCCGCGCGCGGCGTCGGTCGTACGGTGCTGGCATGAACCGGGCCCTGTCCGTCCGCCGGCGGCCGTCGTCCGAGCCGGCGCCCGAGCTGGCCCACCAACCCTCGGTCTCGCCGTTCCACCAGCAGTTCGGCAACGCCGAGGCGCTCGACGCCGCCGCCGGCGGGGCGCTGGCGCCCGAGCTGTGGGGCAGCCTCGCCGAGGGGGCGGGCATGCCACAAGAGTCGCGGCTGCTGCGCGAGGCGCTCGGGGGCGGCGGCGCCCCGTCGACCGATCGACCGTCGGCCGTAGGCGGGGACCCGTTGCCCGAGGTGGTGCGGGCGCGGATGGAGGCCGCGTTCGGGCACGACTTCGGCCACGTCCGGCTGCACCGCGGCGCGGGCGCCCACGCCGCGGCGCAACGGCTGGACGCGGCGGCGATGGCCGTCGGCTCACACCTGTTCTTCGGCCCGGGCGCGTGGGCCCCGGGCACCGCCGACGGGGACCGGCGCATCGCGCACGAGCTCGCGCACGTCGTGCAGTTCGACCTCGGGCAGGTCCCCGCCGACGGCGGCGTCTCGTCCCCCGACGACCCGTTGGAGCGGGGCGCCGAGGTCGCCGCGCGGGCCGCCACGGGCGCGCTTGGGCGGGAGGAGCCGGCGCCGGTGGCCGCGCCTCGTAGCTCCGCGGCCGCCCGGGCGCTGTGTGATCGGTACCCCCACAGCGACGACGCCCTCGGCGAGTACGCCGAGGGGCTCACCGACCTCGGCCTGCGCGACCGGGAGGCGGCGACCCACACGACGACGCGCTGACCCCCGAGGGTGTGGTTCCAGGCCTGATCATGCCAGCTAGCCAGCAAGTCTGGTTGATCGCCAATCGAACCGGATCGCCTGATTCGATTCGTACAACAGCGATTGTGGCGGCGGCGGCGGCGGCGGCGGCGACTCCTCCGTGAGCCTCGGCGTCCTCCGTGGTTGTAACGAA
>JBEBJC010001511.1:0-1564 GCA_040080105.1 Myxococcota bacterium | reverse complement strand
CGCCCGCCCCGCCCCGCGCCCGCCCGCGCGGGAGCCGCTCGCGATCATCGGCTTGGCCGGTCGGTTCCCCGGCGCCCCCGACGTCGACCAGCTGTGGCGCAACCTCCTCGACGGGGTGGAGGGCATCACGTTCTTCTCCGCCGACGAGCTGCGCGCGGCCGGGGTCGACGCCGCGTCGATCGCCGACCCGGCGTACGTTCGCGCGAAGGGCGCTCTGGGCGCGGTCGACCAGTTCGACGCGTCGTTCTTCGGGTACAGCCCGCGCGAGGCCGAGCTCGTCGACCCGCAGCAGCGGATGTTCCTCGAGTGCGCGTGGGAGGCGGTCGAGCGGGCCGGCGTCGATCCGTCCAGGTTCTCCGGGCGGATCGGCGTGTTCGGCGGCGTCAGCATGAACACCTACCTGCTGCTGAACCTGCTGCCGCACATGAAGCTGGTCGCGTCGCTCGACACGCTGCAGGCCTCACTCGGCAACGACAAGGACACCCTCACTTCGCGGGTGTCGTACAAGCTCGGCCTCACCGGCCCGAGCATCACGATCCAGAGCGCGTCGTCGACCTCACTGGTGGCGGTGCACGTGGCGTGCGAGGCGGTGCTCGCCGGCACCTGTGACCTCGCGCTCGCGGGCGGCGCCTCGATCCACGTGCCCGAGACCTCGGGGTACCTGTACCAGCCCGGCGGGACCACCGCGATCGACGGGCACTGCCGCGCGTACGACGCGGACGCCACCGGGTTCGTCAGCGGCAACGGCGCGGGCGTCGTGTTGATCAAGCGCCTGTCGGAGGCGGTGCGCGACCGCGACCACATCCACGCGGTGATCCGCTCGACCGCGTGCAACAACGACGGCGCGAACAAGGTGAGCTGGACCGCCCCGAGCGTGGATGGGCAGGCCGACGTGGTGCGCGCCGCGCTCGACGCCGCCGGGATCACGCCCGGGGAGGTCGGGTACGTCGAGGGGCACGGCACCGGCACCGCGCTGGGCGACCCGATCGAGCTCGCGGCGCTGAACGCGGTGTTCGAGGGGGTGCCCGCCGGCAGCTGCGCGCTCGGCTCGATGAAGACGAACATCGGGCACCTCGACACCGCCGCCGGGGTGTGCGGGCTGATCAAGGCCGCGCTGTGCGTCGAGCACGGCGAGCTCGTGCCCACGCTGCACTTCCGCGCGCCGAACCCGCGGCTCGAGCTCGGCCCGTTCACGGTGAACACCGAGCGGCGCCGGTGGACGAAGTCGCCGCGGATCGCCGGGGTGACCTCACTCGGGATGGGCGGGACGAACGCGCACGTGGTGCTGTCCGAGCCGCCGCCGGCGCCGACCTCGGGCCCGTCGCGCGCGCACCAGCTGCTGTGCCTGTCGGCGCGGACCCCGAGCGCGCTCGACGCGGTCGCCGGCCGGCTGGCCGACCAGCTCGAGCGCGACGACGTGGCGCTGGCCGACGTGGCGTACACGCTCGCCCGCGGCCGTCGCGGGTTCGAGCACCGGCGGTGGGTGGTACGTCGAGGGGCACGGCACCGGCACCGCGCTGGGCGACCCGATCGAGCTCGCGGCGCTGAACGCGGTGTTCGAGGG
>JBEBJC010001510.1:0-1565 GCA_040080105.1 Myxococcota bacterium | reverse complement strand
CCTTCACCTGGCGTGCCGGAGGGCCGGTAGTGGGCGCGCTCGCGGGGGTCGAGCACGAGGCCCACGTCCACCCGCAGTGGCTGCACTTCTTCGGGGTGGCGTCGGTCGACGCGGCCGCAGAGATCGCCCGCGCGCGCGGCGCGACGCTGCTGCCGGCCGGCGACCGCGGCGGGCGGCGGTTCGTGGTCGGCGACGACCCCCAGGGCGCGGCGTTCGGGCTGATGGAGCGCTGAGCTACCCGTACAAGGCGTCCACCACCGCCCGGTAGTGGTCGGCGATCACCCGCCGCTTCAGCTTGCGGTTCGCGGTGAGCAGCCCGCTCTCCGGGGTCAACGGCTCGATCGCCGCCACCGCCCGGATCCGGCGGTAGTGCGGCAGGTCGGCGTTGAACGCTTCGAGGTCGATCCCGGCCGCGTCGCCGACCACCAGCGCCACCAGGTGCGGCCGCGCGTGGCCGAGCACGACCACCTGCTCGACCCCCGGCGCCTCGGCGAGCTTCGCCTCGAGCGGCTCGGGCGCCACGTTGTGGCCGGACGACAGCACCAGCACGTCGCGCACCCGCCCCACCACCGCGAGCCGCCCGTCGTCGAGCTCACACTGGTCGCCGGTGCGCAGCCACTCCCCGTCGAACGCCGCAGCGGTCGCCTCGGGGCGGTTCCAGTACCCGGCGAACACGTTCGGGCCGCGCACCTGCAGCTCGCCCTCCACCAGGCGCAGCTCGACCCCGGGCAGCGCGCGGCCGACCCAGCCCTGGCGCGCGTCGCGCGGGTCGTCCATCGTGGCGATCGCGGTGGTCTCGGTCAGGCCGTACACCTGCAGCACCGGGATCCCGATCCCCTCGAACCACCGCTGGGTCTCGGGCGACAGCGCGGCCGAGCCGCACACCAGGAACTTCAGGTTCGGCCCGAGGCGCGCGCGGACCTTCGAGAACACCAGCCGATCGGCGAGCCAGCGCGACAACCCCCGCTGCGGGCCCGGCCGCAGGGCGCGCGCCACCAGCCCGCGCACCGGGGCCGGGCGCTGGGCGAGCGCGGCGTCCACGCCCCGGCGGACCCGCTCGAGCACCAGCGGGACGTTCAGGAACCACGTGGGCGCGGCCGCCGGCACCTCCTCCAGCAGCTTGGTCGGGTCGGTGCCGAGGGTGAGCGGGCGGCCGCGCGCCAGGCACGTCCACGCCACGATCCGCGACCCGGCGAAGCACAGCGGCAGGTAGTGGAACACCGCGTCGTCGCCGCCGGTCGCCCGGGCGAGCGCGTCCGACGCGGCCTCGACCACGAACGCGAGGCCCGCGTCGGTGAGGATCGCGCCCTTCGGCTCGCCCGAGGTGCCCGAGGTGTACACCAGGGTGACCGGCGCCGTGGGCTCGCGCGGCGCGGGCTCCCCCAGCGGCCCCGGCTGCGACAGCAGCTCGACCAGGTCCGGCGCGCGCAGCACCAGCGACGCGCCGCAGTCTGCGACCAGAGCGGCGATCTCCTCGTCGGACAGCCGGTCGTACAGCGGCACGCCGATCGCTCCCTCGGCGATCAGCGCGAGGTCCAGCGCCAGCCAGTCCGGCCCGTTCGGGG
>JBEBJC010001509.1:0-1567 GCA_040080105.1 Myxococcota bacterium | reverse complement strand
GCGACTTCGGCGACGACCCCGACATGCTCGAGATCGTGGTGCGGTTCGTCACCACGTTGCCCGACCGGGGCCGCTCGATCCGGCAGGCCGCCGAGGCCGACGACCGCCTGGTGTTGTCGCGGTTGGCGCACCAGCTGAAGGGGTGCGCGGCGGGGTACGGGTTCCCGTCGATCGGGGAGGCGGCGGCGGGGCTCGAGTCCACCTGTAAGGAGCCACAGGCGAGCGCCGACGAGCGGTCGGCCGCGGCGGAGCGGCTGTCGAACCTGCTCGACCGCGCCCGCCTCGCCGAGCGGAGGGCGTCGTGAAGCCGAACGTGTTGATCATCGACGACTCCCAGGACGTGCACGACCTTCTCGGTGTGCGGCTGCGCAGCGAGGACATCTCGCTCACCCACGCGCTCGACGGGCCGACCGGGCTGGTCGAGGCGCGGCGTCAGCCGGACCTGATCCTGCTCGACGTGGACATGCCCGAGATGAACGGGTTCGACGTGATCCGACGGCTCAAGGACGACGCCACCACCGGCCCGATCCCGGTGATCTTCCTCACCGCGAACTCCGGTGTGGACCAGAAGGTCACCGGCTTCGATCTCGGCGCGGTCGACTACGTCACCAAGCCGTTCGAGCCGAACGAGCTGCGGGCCCGGGTGCGGGCGGCGCTGCGCACGAAGCGGTACCAAGACCTGCTCGCCTCCCGCGCGAACATCGACGCGCTCACCACGTTGTGGAACCGCGCGATGTTCGAGCGCCGGCTGGTGGGAGAGCTCGGCCAGAGCCACGCGGTCACCTTGGTGATGATCGACGTGGACCACTTCAAGAAGCTGAACGACGCGTACGGCCACCCGACCGGCGACCGCGTGCTGCAGGCGATCGGCGAGACGTTGTGGTCCACCGTGCGCGAGTCCGACCTGCCCTGCCGGTACGGCGGCGAGGAGATGGCGGTCGTGTTGCCGGGCTCGACCGTGACCGAGGGTCGCCAGGTGGCCGAGCGGTTGCGCGAGCGGATCGCGTCGCTGCCGCTCGAGTTCCGCGGCAAGCCGATCTCGGTCACCGCGTCGTTCGGGGTGGCGACCGCCGGCCCCGACCGGTCGCGCGACCCGCTGGTGCAGGCGGCGGACGAGGCGCTGTACCGGGCGAAGCACGGCGGGAGGAACCGGGTGGAGTGCGCCTGACCGGCGTCGAGCCGAGCGCGGCGAGGGTCAGAACACCCAGCCGATCTTGGTGAACGCGACCCCCGCGAGCAGGATCGTCCCGCCCCCCACGTCGAAGTACGTGTGCTCCCCGCGGTAGTGGTACGACAGGAGCTCGGGCAGCCCCACCCGCACCCGGTGGTGTTCCCCCTGCAGGAAGCTGACCCCGATCGTGGAGTACAGCGGCACGGGGTACCGCTCGAACCCGACGTACCGGCCGGCCGACGACACGCCCCACAGCGGGACCGCCGCGTCGAACCGCACCCAGTCCCCGCCGGTCTCCAGCACCAGCCCCGGGTCGAGGTGCACCTGAGCGGGATCGCCGTTCACGAACGGGAACACCGACAGGTTCCCGCTGACCCCGAAGTGCACCGACTCGGT
>JBEBJC010001508.1:0-1567 GCA_040080105.1 Myxococcota bacterium | reverse complement strand
GAGGTTCAGCTCGGCGTCGGCCGGCCCGCGACCCTGGCGGCGTGGAGTCGGCGCACGTTGTGGCACAGGCAGACCAGTCCCCACTCACCTCGCGCCTTCGCCAGTCCGCGCATCGAGAACCGCCGGAACCCCATCACCTGCTTGATCTGGCCGAACACGGGTTCCGGGAGGCACTTCCCCCTTCGGTAGACGGCCCGACCCGCAGGGCTGCTGACCTTGTGGCGCATCCGCTGCTGGGGCGTCGCCCCGGGTCCGGGCGGCTCTGCCGGGTCGGTGGGCGGCGCCCCATGCTGCTTGCGCCGGGTCGAGATGTACGCGTCCACGCCGCGCTCCTCGGCCCACCTGGCGTTCTCGGGTGACCAGAAGCCAGCATCCGCGGTGGCCTTCTCGGGCAGCTGCCCGACCGTGGCCTGCACGCGCTCCAAGATTAGGATGAAGCACTCGATGTCCGGTGCCTGGTTCGACGCGCCCTGGCCGACGATCACGTGCCACTCGTCGTCGACCGCGATGTGCCCGTTGTACGCCTGGGTGAACTGCCCGCCACGCTCCATGATCCGGCTCTCCGGGTCTGTGAAGTTGCGCTGGGCACTCGCCTGCGGGGTGCCGTGGCGCGTCACCTTCGGATGGTGCACCGGGAGCTCGCCGACGCGGGCCTCTGTCTCGGTGCCGGTCCGTTCGGCTCCGGCGGTGGTCGGCTCCGCGGTGCCGCACGGTCCACCCACGCCGTCGCCCGCGTCGCCCGACGCGGGCTCGGACCCGCTGGGGTCGTCGCCGTCTCCGTCGGCCACCAGCGCGTGGGCCGCTGCCTCGCGCCGCTCGGCCCGCCTCGACGCACGTTCCCGCTCCGCCGGATCGTCCGACGAGGCCGCCAGCGTCCTGGCCCGCTCGGCCTGCTCGCGCAGCTGCGCCGCCCGCGTCTCGCGGGCATCGGCCTCCAGCACCGCCTTCGCCGCGCGGATCCGAGCCAGCCGGTCCTCCCGCCGCGAGAGCTCGCCGGGGAGGTCGGTCTCGGGGACAGCCGCCCCGAGGCGAGCGTCCTCCACCCGGTCTTGGTCCTCCGCCCGGGCCAGCAGGCCGCGGATCTCGGCCTCCAACCGGTGCTCGTCCGCCTCCATGCGCTCGTAGCTCATCGCCTTGTGCTTGCTGGCGTTTGCGTCGACCTTCGAGCCGTCGAGTGAGACGTGGCCCATCTTCAGGAGGCCCGCCCCCCGCGCGAGTCGAACGACCTGCCGGAACAGGTCTTCCACCGCGGCCAGATGCGTCCGCCGGAACGTGCAGATCGTGGAGAACTCCGGGTGCTGCCCGCCAGCGAGGTAGCGGAAGGCCACATCCTCGTACGTCTTCCGCTCGATCTTGCGGGACGACATGACCCCGGTGCAGTAGCCGTGCACGAGCAGGGCCAGCATCATCCGCGGGTCGTAGGGCCGCTCTCCGCGCGGATCCTTGCTCTGGATCGGTTGCTCGATGGCGACACGTCGAGCTCCCAAACCAGCTCCAGGACGAAGCGGGCGAGGTGGTCCTCTGGCAGCCAGTCTCCCGGGTTGGGGGGCATCAGGTACGGCTGGTC
>JBEBJC010001507.1:0-1569 GCA_040080105.1 Myxococcota bacterium | reverse complement strand
GGTGCTGACCGCCGACCCGGCGGGCGCCGACGCCGGCTGGTACGTGGCGTCGGTCGAGCTGTGGGACGGGGACATCGTCCCGCCGAGCGTGCGGGTCGACCACCCGCCGACCGACACGCAGGACCTGGTGGGCCCGTACGAGGTGGTGGCGGAGCTCGCCGACGACGTGGGCGTCACCGAGGTCTCGCTGCGGTACGCGGTCGACGGGGGCCCGTCGTCCACCGTGGAGATGGGCGGGGACCCCGCGGTGGGGTCGATCCCCGCCGCGCCGGTGGGCGCCTCGGTCAGCTGGTGGATCGAGGCGGTCGACGCGGGGCAGAACGCAGGGCGGTGGCCCGCCACCGGGGAGGCGTCGTTCCGGGTGTTCCTCGCCGCGCCGACCGGGCTGCGGGCGGAGCCGCCCGAGCGCGGGGTCGCGTCCGAAGTGGCGCTCACGTGGGACCCGCCGTCCACGCCGCACGGGGTGTCCGGGTACCAGGTGTTCCGCGAGGGCGTGGTGCTGCCGGTGGCGGTGACCTCCGGCCCGTCGGCGTCGGTCGCGTTGGCGGCCGGTCAGCCGCAGGTGTTCCAGGTGGCGGCGGTGTACGACGCGGGTCTGGGCGACCGGTCCGAGCCGTTGTCCCTCGATCTCGAGGTCCCGGTGCTCGATCCGATCGAGCCCGCGATCGGGTACCAGGGCGACGCGCTCACCCTGCGCCTGTCGGGCCGCTCGCTGTACCTTGCGCAGGACGCCGTCGACGTGACCTTCGACCGGTCCGACCTCGAGGTGACCGCGATCGACGTGCGCGACGTGTCGACCGCGTACGTCTCGGTCGAGATCGCGGACGACGCCGAGACGGGCCCGGTCGACGTGACGCTCGACGGCCCGGCGGGGACGTTCGTGTTCGCGAGCCGGTTCGACGTGCGGGACGGCTCCGACGCGCCGCGGATCGTGTCGATCACCCCGGACGAGGTGTCGCAGGGCGCGACCGCCACGTTGGCGATCGAGGCGTCGGTCGCGTTCGCGGGCCCGCCGGCGGTGTGGGTCGACGAGGACCTGTTGGTGACCGGGCCGGTCGAGTGGCAGGGCGACGCGTTCACCGTGCCGATCGCGGTCGCCGCGGGCGCTTCGCCGGGGCCACACCCGGTGTCGGTCGACGACGGGCAGCGGCTGTACACCACGACCCTGACCGTGACCGAGCGCCGGACGGTGGTGCGGGACGGGTGCGCCCACGGGCCGGTCGGCGGCGGGTGGGGGGCGTGGTGCGCGCTCGCCCTGCTGGCGCGGCGCCGATGCTGACGCTCGGTTGGCTCACCGTCGCCGGCGCGGCGGAGACTTGGTGGGTCCCCGACGCCGCGCGCGCCGAGGCGCTCACGGCTGCGCTCGACGCCGCGTGGCCGGGGCGAGGGTGCGAGGTCCGGATCGGCGCGCCGACCACCGAGGCCGACAGCCTGCGGTGGGACGGGCTCGAGCTCGTGTGGGTGAGCCCGGACGACGTGCGCAGCGCGCCGGTCGCCGACCCGGTCGAGGCGGTGTTGCTCGCGCGCACCTGGACGCTGGTGACCGAGCCGTTGGGCCCGGAGTCGTAC
>JBEBJC010001506.1:0-1570 GCA_040080105.1 Myxococcota bacterium | reverse complement strand
GTCCAGCGCCGGCAGGGGTGTGCCACAGCTGCCACGTCGACGCCGAGGCTCGCCGGGTGCACGCCCCCTCCGCGTGTGCCACCTGCCACCCCTCGGTCGGACCGCCGGCCGACCACGCGTACGGGTGGCTCGACGTCCACGGGGCCGCGTCCCGCGGGGGCCGGTGTGACGACTGTCACCGCGGCTCGTTCTGCATCGACTGCCACGAGCGGCGGGAGCCGGTGCGGTACGCGGTGCACGACCGGACGTTCCTCGGCACCCACGGGATCGAGGTCCGGGTCGACCCCACGGCCTGCGGCAGCTGCCACGTGGAGGCGTTCTGCGTCGCCTGCCACTCGGCCGGAGGTGTCCGGTGACCCGCTGGTGGATCCTCGCCGCGTGCTGCGGCTGCGGCCCGCGAGACCCGTGTGTCGACCTCCAGCTCGGCGACAGCGGGGTCGGGCTCGCCCTGTCGCCGGAGACCCACCCCGGGTGGGGGCGGTCCGAGTGCTTCGACTGCCACGTCGCCGCGCGGCTACACCTCGGGGGGTGCCTGCCCGACGGCGCCGTCGACCCGGAGGCGCTGCAGGGACGAGACGAGCCGTGTGAGACCTGCCACGGAGAGAACGGCGAGGTGAACCCGTGATGGCGCTGCTCCTGCTGCGGACGGCGCTGGCCGACCCGCGCCTCGATCCCCACGCCCCGCTGCGCCTCGCCCCGGTGCCGGACGGCGCGTGTGCCCAGTGCCACTCGGGCCCCGCGACGTCCGACGACTGGGCGCTGCACCTCCCGGCGGCCGACATCTGCCACAGCTGCCACGCCGACGAGCGCCACACCGGCGTGTCGACCCACCTCGACCACTCGCTCGAGCCCGCGATGGCGGCCCGCGCGTCCGCCGCCGAGCTGCCGCTGCTCGACGGCCGGATCGGGTGTGTCACCTGCCACGACGTTCACCCGAAGACAGCGATCGCCCCGGCGTCGCCCCCGGGGTGGTTCGTGGCCCGGTTCGGCCCGGTGGCCCCCGGCACCGACCTCGCGCGGGTCGCCGGCCCGGCGCTGTGCACCGCGTGCCACGCCCTGCAGGAGCTCCCGTGAGACGAACCTGGCTCCTGCTCGCCCCGCTGCTCGCGCTGCGGGCGCTGGCGCTCCCGCCGGGCGCGGGCTTCGTCGCCGACGGCGCGATCGAGGGCCTGCGCACCCCGACCGACGTGGCGTTCCGGCCCGACGGGTCACTCGCGGTGGCCGACCCGTCGGCGCGATCGGTGGCGGTGTACGGCCCGGACGGGGCGCTCCGGTGGACCTGGTCGTCCGGCGACGGCGCGGCGCCGCTCGGGCTCGCGGTCGACGGGGACTCGACCTGGGTGGTCGGCCGAGGCCGGCTGGTGCGGCTCGACGCCGCGGGCACGGCCAGCGTCGACCTGCCGCTGCCGGACGGGCTGCGGGCCACCGACGTGGCGCTCGCCGGACCGGGCGAGCTGTGGATCAGCGCCGCGCCGGACGACCACGTGCTGCGGGTCGACCGGTCCGGGGTGGAGCTGCAGCGGATCCGGCTCGACGGGCCGCGCGGCCTCGCGAGTGACGGCGACGGCGG
>JBEBJC010001505.1:0-1570 GCA_040080105.1 Myxococcota bacterium | reverse complement strand
CTCCTCGGGCGACAGCAGCGCCGTCTGGCCTCCCTTGAGCGCCCGGCCGCGCTTCTGTGACGCGCGGATCTTGGCCATCACCTCGGTGAGGGAGGGCCCCTCTACGTCGATCGAGCCCAGCAGGTCGTGCACCGCGTACACGAACTCGAGCCCGTTCGGCCAGCGGGTGTCCGGGTCGGGCTTCAACGCGCGGCCCAGCACCTCGCGCACGTTCTGCGGCAACTTCTCGCGCCACTGGTACAGGCGCCGCATCCCTTCGCCGCGGGTCGCCTGCTGCTTCACGTCGGCCAGCACGCCGTCGTACACCGGCCTGCCGACCATCACCTCGAGCGCAACCAGCGCGAGCGAGAACAGGTCGGCCGACACGTCCTCGCCGCCGGCCTCGAGCCGCTCGGGCGGCGCGTACCGCAGGGAGTCCTCGACCAGCGGGACCCGGGTGTCCTCACACCACGCGGCCAGCTCGACCTGCGGCAGGCCGTAGCCCAGCACCACCGGCTGGCCGTCGCCCTTGAGCGCGAGTGTCCACGGGTTGACGTTGCCGTGACGGGCGACGCGGGGCGCGGCGTCGACGGCGTCGACCAACGCCTCGCCGACCAGGTAGCACAGCTCCAGGCCCGCCTTGACCCCCGCCGCCGCCCCGCCGTCGGCGAACGTCTTCACCACCTCACCCACGGTCCACACCGTGCCGCTCGGGTACACGAAGGTCCCCGTCTCCGGCTCGTGCGACACCAGTCGCGCGATCGCGGAGCTCGGCGGTTGCTCCATGAACCCGATCCGCTCCTGCAGCTCCGCTGACAGCAGCGGGTGGCCCTTCCAGCGATCGTGGTACACCAACGCCAGGTGCTTCAGGCCGTTGCCGGCCACCAGCTCGACCAAGTCGAGCGCCGGGGCGGCGACCCTTCGACCCGTCATGGTCATTCCGGCAATCGACGCAGTCTCGACGGTCAACGGCTCCCTCGCGCGCGGCGAGGAGCGTACCATCCCCGCCGCCCCGACTGCGGTACCATTCGCGCGGAGTGAGCTTGGCCGCCGAACGTCACGGACAGAGCCGCAAGCGCGGCGCCGAAGAGAACCCCAAACGCCAGAACGCCGACCGAGAGCGCGAGCTCGAGCAGGAGCAGGAGCAGCAGGTCGAGGCCGAGCAGGAGCAGCAGCGGGACGCGCTGCAGGACCAGCTCGGGAACCAAGGCGTGGCCTCGATGCTCGGCCTGCCCTCGGTCAAGCCGGGGGCGGCAGGCTTGGCGAGCGACGGGAGTCAGAACCGCGATCAGCGGGCGGACCTGCAGTACGGCGGCGACGACGACGTCCCGCTCGACGGGCCGCTGACCCTCGAAGACCTGGTCCGGTCGTGGAACCCCACCACCCGGCGCGGCCAGGACGCGAACCCCGGTGAGGTCGATCCCACCAGCCTGCCGCCGGAGGACGAGGAGCTGCGGGCGCGGGTGGTCGCCGATCCGACCCCCGAGTCCTTCGCCTCGACCCTCGAGCCCGATCCGCTGCTGCAGCCGACCGCGCTGGCGGTGGTCGACGATCTCGGACCGGTGGTCCGCCTCGCCGGCCGGTGCGCGAG
>JBEBJC010001504.1:0-1573 GCA_040080105.1 Myxococcota bacterium | reverse complement strand
GTCGACCATCGGGAGCACCATGACCGCAGCAGATCATGGAGGACCGCCCGACGCGATCGACCCGCCCAAAGGGATCGGCGAACCTCAGGTGACGGCAACGACGGAGCGCTCGAACCACCGCCGCCGCGGCGCGCGCAGGTCGATGCCGGACAACATCGCGGCGAGGATCCGCCCGTCGACGGTGACGCGGTGGGTGTCGTCGGGAATGTCGGGGAGCTGGAACGAGCCGCGGGACAAGCGCTTGCGGTACAGGCACCAGCCGGAGCCGTCGTAGGACAGGACGGCGAGCAAGTGGCGCCGCCGGCTGACGAACACGTACAGGCAGCCGTCGAGCGGGTCGAGCCCCATCCGTCGGATGCGCCCAGCGAGGGCGTCGAAGCTGCCTCGCATGTCGACGGGGTCGCGAGCCACGAACACCCGGGTGGTGGGCCCGAGGCTCAGCACGACGCCACCGTCGCGAGCACCCGCCGCAGCAGGTCGTGGTCCACGTCCGCGGCGACCTCGACGGCGAACGGGCCGCACCGGACCACCACCGGAGCCCGGCTCGCCTCCGACGCCGCCACCAGCTCCACCAAACGCAGCGAGGGCTGCTCCCGCCGATGCCGCCGCAGGTTCAGCCTCCACGCGTTGAGCGATCGGGGGTCGATCCCGTTCGCGCGGGCCCAGTCCGCACGCTCCAGCTGGCTCGCCTCTGCCGCATCGAGCAGCTCGGCGGCCTCCGCCGCGTCGCGCACCTTCCGACCGACCACCACGAGCACCTCCGGTCCCTCCGATCACCCGGCGCGCACGCTGCGGCCTCCCACCGTGGCTGATGGGTCACGCTCCTGGTCGGGGCGTACGCCCGCGACCTGTGCCTGGATCCAGGTGCTCGTCCCGCCGCCAGCCGGGTTCGTCGTCCTGAAGCTCCTCGCCTTCGCTGACCGCGAGCGAGCCCGGGTGCGACCCGCCACGCCCTTGACCTTGACACGCTGGTTCCAACGAAGCTACCATGATCGACATGCGTTGGACGGTGCTACTTCCAGTTCTCCTCTCGACCGCATGTACGTCGACCCACCCCCCCCTCGAATCGGGCCGACGAGTCGCCGCGCGCCTTACGAGCAACGACGTCTGGTCGTACCCACAGCCTTCCGATTTGGAGGTCGGGACGAAGTCGCCGATGACGGACTCACGTGGCGCTACGTCGGGCAGGTCACTTACTCTGTTGATCCACCGCCATTCAGTGGGCCCCTAACGTTCACGGCGACCGATGAGGTCGTAGAAAGCCAGGCCCAACGGCTGCTGTCGGTGAGCCGGGACGACACGCAAGGTGCGGCTTGGGAACTTGTCGGCGTGGATCCTGCTGTCGCGAGCGCCGTCCTCGTCGATGAGGCAGAGGTGTCGGGCGATAGCTCTGGTGAGACCTGGCCTTCACCGGGGGACGAAGTCACGTGGTGGCCGCTGACGATGTCGAACTACAACTGCGACTCCGATGGAGCGTGACCGATCAGCGACGCCCGGAGGCCGGGTGGCGGGCCGCGTGCGACGTGGGGACCATGGACACGCGCGACCACCCTCCGCTACGCAGCCTCGCGGG
>JBEBJC010001503.1:0-1575 GCA_040080105.1 Myxococcota bacterium | reverse complement strand
CCGCGGGTGGTGGGTGCTCGGCGCGATCGTCGGGCTCGCGCTGGTGTTCGGCGCGGGCGCCGCGGGCGCGTGGTCGATGCAGGAAGCCCCGCAGCGCACCGCCGCCGCGTCGGGGCCGCGTCCGGGGCTGGGCGAGGCGATGCCGCCGGTGGTCGAGGTGGCGGCGCCGGTCGTGATCCGCGCGTTCGAAGACGATCCGCCGCTGACGGTTCCCCCGCCGGCGCCGGCCGCGCCCACGGCACCGAAGGTGGCGGCGGCGATACCATCGGCCCCGGACGACCTGATGGGGCGCACCGAGCCCACCGGCTACGTTCACCTGCACGGCGACGTGCTCAACGTGTGGCTGGTGTCCGACGGCAAGCGGTTCAGCCCGGATCGTGCGCTGCCCGCGGGCGCGTACCAGGTGGTGGCCGACTTCGGCGGCGGGGCCGAGACCGACGCGGGGAGCGTGGTGGTGGAGGCTGGCAAGAACCTGACGTTGTCGTGCTCGAAGCAGGTGTCGCACTGCAGCCCGCTGTGATAGGAGCCCCAGATGTGGCTCCTCGCGATCCTCGAGCCGTGGGCGAGCGCCCAGCAGGCGGGTGAACCGCTCGCGGTGCCGCTCCAGCCCTCGACCGCGCCTCACACCGACCTGTCACACGCGCGGGCGATCCGGTCGTACCGCGACCAGCGCCTCGTGCTCCGAGAGGTCTCGCGCACCGAGGTGGGCGTCGACTACGTCGCCGCCGGCGTGTACGGTCGCGCAGGGCGTCGGGTGGGCGTGGCGATGGTCCCGCAGCCGTTCGCGGTCCGCACCCAAGAGTGGGTGGTGGTCGAGGGCGCTCGTCGCCTCGACGTCCCGAGCACCTGGCTCGCGCTGGAGGAGCCCGCCCGGGCCGACGCGCTGAGCCAGAAGATCCGCACCCACCGGGCGATCGGCAACCTCGGCTACGCGGTCGGCGCGGCGGGGCTGCTGGGCTCGGTGGTCGGGATGGTCCAGGTCGGCGGCGCCGACACCTGGCGCGATCACCGGTACTGGAGCCAGGTGTCCACGGTCAGCGCCGGCGTGATGCTCGGCGGCTTCATCGGGGGCTCGATCCCCGCGGCGCGCGCCGACCGCCTACAGAACGATCACGCCCGCTCGTTCGACCTGGCCGAGCTCGACGCGCGGTTCGCCGCGCACAACGAGGCGCTGGCGCAGCAGCTCGGGCTGTCGGCCACCGAGGCCGCGCACCTCGACGGGAGGTGAGCAGTGGTCGGACTGCAGCTGCTCGGCGCGAGCCACGCGCTCGCCGCCCGGCTGGTGGGCCCGAGTGAGGCGCAGCGGCTGGTGGAGTCCGGGGCGACCGTGCTCGACACCCGCTCGACGGTCCGGTTCCTCGCGGGTCACCTGCCGGGCGCGGCGTCGGTGAGCTGGCGGGTCGGGGTGGTCGGGGGCGCGCGCTCCGGCACCCTCGGTGAGCCGGCCGACGTGGCCCGCGACCTGGCGTCCGCCGGCGTGAGCGCGAGCCGCCCGGTGTTGGTCGTCGGCAGCTGGACCGAAGGGTGGGGCGAGGAGGGTCGGATCGCGTGGGATCTCGAGTCCCTGGGCCACAC
>JBEBJC010001502.1:0-1578 GCA_040080105.1 Myxococcota bacterium | reverse complement strand
CGGCGCGGCTCGGCGATCGGTTCGTGGTCACCTCGGCGGCGGTGGCGCGGCGGTCCCTCGCCGACCACCTGGCCGGGGTCGCGCTGTCCGACCCGGGGTACCGGGCGTACCTCGCCGCGTCCGAGCGGCGGCTCGCCCCCCACGCCGGCCGGTACAAGGTCTGGGACCAGCGGCTGTTCGGGCGGGCCCACGCGCCGTCCGAGGTCGCGGCGGCGCTGGCGCGGCTCGTCCCGGATCGGCCGCTGGACGCGTTCCCGATCGCCGGGCCGCGCCCCGATGTCCCGGCGCCGGAGTCGGCCCCGTTCCTCGACGGATGGGAGCGGCCCGGGCTGCGCGTCGCCCTGCCGCCGTCGCTGCTGCAGCTCCAGGGCGGGGTCAGCGTGGTGAACCGCCTGTTGCACCACGCCCGCACCGACGCCGGCGTGCGGGTGCCGGACCTCGCCGATCGGCCGGTCGTGGTGCACGGTGGACTCGTGCACCCCGGAGAGCCGCTGCCGCGCACGGTCCCCGACGCGAGGTCCCTCCGTCAGCGCGTGTTGATGCACGTCCCGTACGCGGCGGTGGCCGCCGGGCTGCTGTTGCTCCACCGGCTGTCGGGCGATCGCGGCGCGGTGGTCGACGACGGGCTCGGGTGGGCCGTTCGGTCCGCCTCGGGCGAGGGGGTGCCGCTGCTGGCATGGATCGACGGGTTCGCCGCGTCCCGCGGGTGGGTCGCGTCGCGCCGAGAGGGCCACGGCCTGTCGGACCGCCCGTTCGTCGCGCTGCTGCTGTCGGTGGGGATCGCCACCGAAGTGGGGCGGCTGGTGGTGCTGTCGGAGCCCCTGTTCGCCCAGCTCCGGTCGGAGGCGGAGGAGAGCGAGATCCACGCGCGGCTGTTCCCGCTGGCGGACGCGCTCGAAGCCCGCCTGGCGGCGCAGTGAGCCAGCCGCTGTTCGTGTACGACGCGGGCGGTCCCACCGCGGGGCTGCTCGGCAAGCTGCCCCGGCGACAGGCCACCGCGCGCGGGACCCTGTACGCGCTGCCCGCGGGGTATCCGGCGTTGGTGCTGCTCGGCGACGATCGGGTGCACGGGGAGCTGGTCGACGGGGTCGACCACCGGCTGCTGGGGTTGCTGGACGCGTACGGCGGCGTGCACGAAGGCCTGTACTCCCGCGTCACCATCGATGTGCACTACGGCCTGCGCAGCGCGGCCGCGTGGGCGTACGTGCTCGACGCGGCGCGGGCGAGGGCGGGGCGGCGCCTCCCGGGCGGCCGGTGGGTCTCGCCCGTCCGGCGGTGAACTGCGACATTGCGGCCGCATGCGGTAAACTGTCCGCATGACCACCGAGATCGAGCCCCTCCCGCGACTCCGAGGGACGAGCGCGCCCATGGCGACGCTCCGCAAGCGGATCCGGCAGGCCGCCCCGACGCCGCTGCCCGTGCTGGTGAGCGGCGAGACCGGCACCGGCAAGGAGGCGGTGGCGCGGACGGTGCACGAGCTGTCCGGCCGGTCCGGCCCGTTCGTCCCGGTCGACTGCGCGGCGCTGTCGAGCCAGCTCGTGGAGACCGAGCTGTTCGGGCACGAGCGGGGGGCGTTCA
>JBEBJC010001501.1:0-1584 GCA_040080105.1 Myxococcota bacterium | reverse complement strand
TCGCGCTGCGTCCACCCCCGCTGCTCCCAGGTCCGCAGCACCGCCTCCGCGTCGTACTTCTGGCGCTCCAGGAACGCCCGCAGCTCCGTCGGCAACACCGCCAGGAACCGCCAGTCCGGCCGCGACGACCACGCCCCCAGCCACCCCGCCGCCGGCGTCTCGTCGCTCCCCGGCTCGCCCTCCAGCCGCCCGTAGAACCGGTGCTGCTGCGCCGTCGCCCACGACAACAGGTCGCGCAGCGCGTCCGAAGCCCGGTCCGCCTCGAACGACGCGTCCACCACCGCCGCCCACGCGGCCCCGATCGGATCCTCCGCCGGCGCCGGCACCCCCAGCGGCCCGTGCAGCAGCGCCTTCGCCAGGTCCAGCGCCGCCACGTAGTGCGCCGCCCGCCCCGCCACCGGGTTCCCGTTCGCGAGCGCCGTCCACCGCTCCACCGCCTCCCGGTACAGCTCGCGCACCTGGCGCACCGCGTCCTGCCCGCTCAACAGCCACGACACCAGCCGCGGCCCCGCGTGCCCGTGGTGCGCGAGGACTGCGCTCGCGAGCTGGTGCACCGCGCCCACCGTCTCCGGACCCACTCCACCGAACGGCGAGCCCCACAGGCACAGCGTCCGCGCCCGCGTCCCGCCGTCGTTCGTGAACGAGGTCGCAGGCGCCTCGCCCGTCGAGAGCAGCACCCCGTGCGACCGCGTCGTGCGCTGGATCGCCTGCAGCGAGCCGCGCCCCCGGCCCACGCCGCTCGCGAAGTCGTACAGCGTCCGGCCCACGTCCTCGGGCTTCCGCGCGCGCTTCGTGTCGTCGAGGAACGTCGGCAGGTAGTCCGTCAGCGCCGCCGCCCGCTCCACGTACACCCGGGTCGCGTCCCACGACATCACCAGGCCCCCGCCGCGCTCGTCCGGGTTGCCCCACACCGAGGCCGCGAGGCGCAGCGTCGTCGTCTTCCCGCGGCTCGTCTCCCCGCAGAAGTCGACCACGAAGTTCGCGATCGTCGGGACCACCGCCATCAGCGGCGGGACCAGCGCCGCGTAGATCCCGAGCATCACCACCGGGTGCCGCGCCGCCACCGCCACCGCCGCGAGCCACCCCTCCCAGGTCCCCGACGCCCGGAACCCGTCCGCCAGCGCCCGCACCCCGGGCTCGGTCACCAGCAGGTGGAGCTGGCCGGGACGCCACCGCGCCGGGGGCACGTCCTCGACCGCGTCGCCCACGAGCACGCCGTCGCGCCCGATCACCGACCGGCCCCACAGGAAGCACCGCTCCGCGCCGGTCCCGTGCCAGCCCATCGACGTCGTCACCCGCGCCTCCGGGAGGTGCTCTGCGTTCGCGGCCTCGAAGTCCGAGAGGAACGCCACCAGGTTCGCGGCGTTGTTCGACGTGACGGGGGCGTCGTGGGCGGCGAACGCGACGAGGCCCCGGGCGTCGGCGGCCTTCCCGCGCGGGACGGGGTGTACGTGCCAGCCGCTGTGCGCGCCGGACCACGCGAGCGCGTAGGTGACGGTGTTGTCGTGCACGTCGCGGTAGCGGCCCTCGATGATCATCGGGCGGTGGGCCACGTCGACGGCCTGCACCTCGCCGCTGTCGTCG
>JBEBJC010000359.1:0-7748 GCA_040080105.1 Myxococcota bacterium | reverse complement strand
TCCCCAGCTTGAGCCGGCCGAACGTGACGGTGCGCGCGGCGTGGACACAGCGGCCGAGCGCCTCGCCGGTGTCGGCGTGCAGCCCGCTGGGGACGTCGACCGCCACCACCGGGACGCCCGCGGCGTCGATCGCGTCGATCGCGTCGGCGTACGGCCCGGTGGGCGGCCGGTCGAGCCCGGTGCCGAACACCGCGTCCACCACGAGCCTGGCGCCGTCGACGCCCCGCTGCTCGGGCAGCCCCATGCGGCGGGCGACCGAGGCCATCACCGCGGCGTCGGTGCCCGCCTTCGGTTCCCCCACCGACCACACCCGCACCGGGAACCCGCCCGCGGCCAACCAGCGGGCGATCGCCCAGCCGTCGCCGCCGTTGTTCCCGGGGCCCGTGACCACGACCACCCCGCGCGCGGCGTCCGCGCGGTGGTGGCGCTCGATCTGCTCGACCACGCCCCGCGACGCGAGCTCCATCAGCGCGACGCCGGGCAGGCCGAGGCCGTCGATCACCGCCGCGTCGAGGGCGCGCATCTGCGCCGCGGTGCTCACGTACCTCAGGACAGCGCCTTCGACGCCGCCGAGGTCACCGCGGCCGACACCGCGTCGACCGCGGCCTGTGGCTCACCCTCGACCAGGATCCGCAGCACCGGCTCGGTGCCGGAGTACCGCAGGAACACCTTGCCGTGGGGCCCCAGCCGCTCGAGCCCCGCCGCGCGGGCGCGCTGGACCGCGACCAGGTCGTCGAGCGGGGGCTGGGCGCGGGCGACGACCCGGGTGGTCTTGCGCGGCATCGGGACGAACCCCCCGAACGCGTCGGCGAGGGTCGGCGCGCTGCGGAACGCCGCGAGCAGGGCCCGCACCCCGGTGAGCAGCCCGTCGCCGCCGGGGTGCTCACCGAACAACACGTGGCCCGACTCCTCTGCGCCGAGCGGCAGATCTTGCTGGTCCATCACCTGGCGCAAGAACCGATCCCCCACCGGCGTGCGCACCACCCGCACCCCGGGCAGCAGCTTCTCGAGTGACCCCGAGCTCATCACCGTCACCGCGAGCGCCTCGACCTGCGCGTCGAGCGCCAGCCGCCAGGTGACCGCGTCGCCGGAGATCTCGACCCCGTTCTGGTCGACCAGCCGACACCGATCGCCGTCACCGTCGACCGCGAACCCGCCGACACACCCCACACCGGCGACCTTGGTCTGGAGGTGGGCGAGGTGCTCGGTGCCCACGCCGTCGTTGACCACGCCGTCGGTGCCGATCCACACGATCTCGGCCGGGACCAGCTCCGTCACCAGGTCCCGCACCGCGTTGCTCGCTCCGTTCGCGAGGTCGATCACGATCCGGCGACCGCGCAGCGCCGACAGATCCCCGGCGCACGCCACGAACCGGGCGCGCCACCCGCGGCGGACGCGGTCGGCGAGGTCCTCGGGGGCGCCGAACCCGGCGGTGGTCGGGGGCGGGTCGGTGAGCCACACCTCCACGTCGGCGGCGGTGGGGTCGTCGAGCTTTCGGCCTCCGGGGCCGATCACCTTGAACCCGTTGTCGGACTCGGGGTTGTGCGACGCGGTGACCATCACCCCGACCGCCGCCAGCCCGTCCGCGACTCCCACCTGCACCGCCGACGTAGGGACGACGCCCGCGTCCCTGGCCGATCCGCCGGCGTCGATCACCCCCTGCCCGACGGCGCGCGCCAGCTCGACCCCCGACGGCCTCCCGTCGCGCCCGATCAACACCGACTCGCCGCCGAACCGCCGAGCGAGCTTCACCGCTGCCCGGCCGACCGCGTGGGCGACCTCGGGGACGATCGGGAACTCGCCGGAGCGACCGCGGATCCCGTCCGTGCCGAACGCCACGTTGACCACACCCACCTCCGCGCCAGAAGGTACCGCGGCTCAGCGCCGGGTCACCACCACCGACGGCGGGTTCGTCGACACCGCAGTCACCCCGTTGCTGGGGTGGAGCACCTCTATCCGCGGTCCCTCGGTCGGTCCGAACCACACCTCGACCTCGGGGCGATCGGGCACCGGGTCGGGCAGGTACACGAACGCCGCGATCCTGGCCGCGCCGAGCTCGTGCACCCGCGACGCCGGCCCCTCGAGCAACACCGACACCCGATCGGGTCGGACCGCCCACTGTTCGTCCCGGTCGTTCCACACGAACACCGGCACGTCCTCGACCCGCCGCTGCTCCGACTTCGAGACCACGGTGATCCGGGCCTGGATCGGGGTGTTGTCGACCAGCTCGACCGAGCGGGGCAGGTCGAGCGGCGCGTCGCGGACCGACGACTCACTGAGCGACGACACGTCGATCGGGCGCGTCGGCACCTCGCGCAGCGACGACATCGCGGAGCGCGGACCGCGGACGTGCACCACGCCGGGGTCGATCGTCACCCCTTCGATCGCGAACCCGGCACCGGGCTCTCCGACCACCACCGCCTCGATCCGCACGCTCCGCTCGGTGACCGGCTCGAGGGTGAACTGGACGGTGGACGGCGCGGTGGACAGGCGCTCGACCGAGTTCGGCAGCCCCTCCGCCGGGATCTCTCCCAGCTCGGCCGTGTGGGGCCCCACGCCGAACGCGCTGCCGTCGACCACCAGCCGGATCACCGCGTCGTGCGCGAGGTTCACCGCGCCGCGGGTCCCGCGTACGGTCAGGAACGCGGTGGTGGGCAACGGCTCGGTGGCCACCAACCCCTCGGGGAGCGTCCACGCGATCTGCGCGTTCACCCGCTCCTCTTCGACCCGCTCGCTCTGGACGTACAGCCAGGTGAACACCGCGAGCACCAGCGACAGCAGGCGCGGCCACAGGTTGACCCTCCACCGGGGCGGTGTCTCAGCCATGGTGGGCCCCCCGCTCGGCGTTCTGCTCGCCGATCTTCTCCACCAGCCGCTGGCGGAGGTCGTTGGTGTCGACGATCGGCGTCACCTCGCCCCGGTGCACCAGGGTGACCGTGCCGCGCTCCTCCGACACCACCACACACAGCCCGTCGGTCTCCTCCGACAGGCCGATCGCCGCCCGGTGGCGGGTTCCCCACGCGCGCGACAGCTCCTTCGACAGCGAGATCGGCAGGAACACGCCGGCCGCGAGGATCCGGGAGCCCGAGATCACCACCGCTCCGTCGTGTAGCGGGCTCGCCGGGTGGAACAGCGCCTGCAACAGCTCGGTCGACACCTCGGCGTCGATCACGTGTGCGCCCTCCACGTACGGGCCGAGGGACGCCGACTGCTCGATCACCACCAGCGCGCCGATCCGGCGGTGGGCGAGCGCGAACGCCGCCTTGATCACCTCCTCCATCACGTTCGCGTCGGCCGGGCGGCTCCCGCTGCCCTGGCCGATCCCGAACAGGCCCGCCCCCGCCCGGGCGAGCGCGCGCCGGATGTCGTCCTGGAACAGGATCAGCACCGCGATCACCACGTACACGATGAGCTTGTTCAGCACCCAGTGGACCGCGGTGAGGCCGGTGACGCCGCTCACCAGGTACAACCCGCCGATCATGCCGAGGCCGATCAGGCTCTGGACGGCGCGGGTGCCCTGCATCGCGATCAGCACGCGGTACACGACCACCGCGAGCGCGAGGATGTCGAGCCAGTCGATCCAGCTGGCGTGCACGAGCGGGGTCAGGAAACCGGGGATCACGCCCTAGGCTTACGGCACGCGGCGAACACGAGCAACGCCTGCCGGGTCGCCGCCACGTCGTGGACCCGCAGCCAGTCCGCGCCTGCCTCGGCTGCGGCCAGGGCCGCGCCAATCGAGCCGAACACCCGATCTTCGGGGCGCTCGACCCCGGACAGCCGACCGACGAACGACTTGCGCGAGGCGCCGATCAGCACCGGGTACCCGAGCGCGCGCAGCTCGGGCACGCTGGCCACCAGCGACGGGTTGTCGAGCGGGGCCTTGCCGAACCCGAGCCCGGGGTCGACCACGATCCGATCCGCCGGGACGCCGGCCGCCTGTGCGCGCGCGGCGCGATCGGCCAACATCGCGCACACCTCGCCGACCAGATCGGTGTACCGCGTGTCGCGCTGCATCGTCAGCGGCGTGCCGCGCGCGTGCATCAACACCAAGGTGGCCCCCGTCGCTGCCGCGATCTCCGCGATCCCGGGGTCGGACAGCGCGGTCACGTCGTTGATCCACCGGGCGCCGGCCTCGACCGCCGCCCGCGCGACCGCCGCCTTCGAGGTGTCGATCGAGATCAGCGCCCCCGGCCGCGCCCGCGCGATCCCTTCGATCACCGGCAACACCCGGCGCAGCTCCTCCGCCTCCGGCACCGGGGCGGCCCCGGGGCGGGTGGACTCCCCGCCGATGTCGACCGCGTCGGCGCCTTCGTCGAGCAGCGCCAGCGCGTGCGCGATCGCGGGGCCGGGCTCCGACCACCGACCGCCGTCCGAGAACGAGTCCGGGGTCACGTTCACGACCCCGAGCAACCGGCTGGCGATCACGCGCCGCCGGGGCTGGGCGCGGGTCCGAACCAGCTCGGCTCGGGCGCCACCGGCTCGCTCTCGTTCACCAGGCGCGCGAACTCGTCGGCGTCGAGCGACTCGCGCTCGATCAGGGTCTGCGCGACCTTGTGCAGCACGTGCACGTTGGTCGTGAGGATCGACTTCGCGCTGTCGTACGCCCGGGTCAGGATGCGCCGGACCTCCTCGTCGATCCGCTTGGCGGTCGCCTCGGAGTAGTTCTTCACCCGGCTCATCTGGCGGCCGAGGAACACCTCGTCGCCGCCGCTGTCCCACGCGACCGGCCCGAGATCGTCCGACATCCCCAGGTCACACACCATGTGCCGCGCGATCTGGGTGGCCTGCTGGAGATCGCTCCGGGCCCCGCCGGTGATCGCGTTGAACACGATCTCCTCGGCCGCCCGGCCGCCCATGGCCATCATGATCCGCTTCGTCAGCTGCTCGCGGGTCTGCTCGAGCTGATCTTCGTCGGGCAGCGTCCAGGTCACGCCCAGCGCCCGCCCGCGCGGCACGATGGTGACCTTGTGCACCGGATCGTGCCCGGGGAGCAGGTGCGCGACGATCGCGTGCCCAGCCTCGTGGTACGCCGTCTTCTGCTTGATCGGGTCGGGCATGAACAACGACCGGCGCTCGGGCCCGAGGAAGATCTTCGACCGGGCCTCCTCGAAGTCGTTGGCCATCACCTGGGTCTGGTTGCGCCGGGCCGCGATCAGCGCCGCCTCGTTGCACAGGTTCTCGAGATCGGCGCCCGAGAACCCTGGGGTGACCTTGGCGATCCGGCGGAGGTCCACGTCGGGCGACACCGGGATCCGGCGCGAGTGGATGCCGAGGATCTCCTCGCGGCCCCGCACGTCGGGCGACGGCACGGTCACCCGGCGGTCGAACCGGCCGGGGCGGAGCAGCGCCGGATCGAGCACGTCGGGGCGGTTGGTGGCGGCGATCATGATCACCGCCTCGGTGCCCTCGAACCCGTCCATCTCGACCAGCAGCTGGTTCAGCGTCTGCTCGCGCTCGTCGTGTCCGCCGCCGAGGCCGGCGCCGCGGTGGCGGCCCACCGCGTCGATCTCGTCGATGAACACGATGCACGGGGCGTGCTTCTTCGCTTGCTCGAACAGGTCGCGCACCCGGCTCGCGCCCACCCCGACGAACATCTCGACGAAGTCCGACCCGGAGATCGAGAAGAACGGGACGCCCGCCTCGCCGGCCACCGCGCGGGCGAGCAGCGTCTTTCCGGTCCCGGGGGGGCCCATCAGCAGCACACCCTTGGGGATCCGCCCGCCGAGCTTGGTGAACTTGCGCGGATCCTTGAGGAACTCGACGATCTCCTGGAGCTCTTCCTTGGACTCGTCGATCCCGGCCACGTCGTCGAACGTGGTGCGCTTCCCGCCGTCACTCTGGAGCCGCGCCCGCGACTTCCCGAACGACATCGCCCGGTTGTTCGAGTTCTGCAGGTTCCGCGCGAACCACAGCAGCAACATCGCGACAGCGATCACCGGCACGACCGTCGCGAACGCGGTCATCCACAGGGAGTCGTCGTCGGACGTGAGGAAGTTCGGCGTTACGCCGTGCTCCACCAGCGTGTTGTACGTCGGCTCGAGGAACTCCGGCCCGACGGTGCGGAACCGACCCTCGTTCGTGTACGTACCGGTGATGTCCTGGCCTTGGATCGTCACCTCTTTGATCTCGCCCTTCTCGACCTTCTCCATGAAGGTCCGGAAGTCCACGGTCTCTGCGGACCGCGTGACCTGGGTGGTCTTCAGGAACATGGCCACCAGGGCGACGATGATGACGAACCAGACGATGCTTGCGCGTGAGATGCGGTTCATGTCGCAAGTGACGTAACACTGGGCGCGGCGACCAGCGCACTGCCCGACCGGGCGGTGAGACCGGCTTCAGTCGGATCGGGGAACGAACCACACCACGTCGGCGTCCACGCGGACCGAGCCCCGAGGGACCTGCACCTCGCCGGGGCCGGCGCGGGCCGCGCGCAACACCGCGTCGACTCCGCTCGCCCCGAGCCCGGGCAACCCCCGGATCAGCGACCGGCGGACCACCGGCTCGGGCCCTTCGGCCACGAACGCCCGCGGCCACGGGGGCCCGTCGACGACCGCTGCGGACAACCACTCGTCGTCGAGGGCCGCGAGCGCGGCGGAGCGGGCGAGCGCGCGGCCGGCGCCCGGGCGGAGCGCCTCGAGCAGCGGCATCACCTCGGCCCGGACACGGTTGCGCAGGTACCTGGGGTCGGCGTTGGTCGGGTCGTCCCGCCACCCGAGGCCGCGGTGCGCCGCCCACCGCGCGAGGTCCGCCCGCGCGACGTCGAGCAGCGGGCGGACGTACCGGCCGCGCCGGGGGCGGATCCCGCCGAGCCCCGCGGTGCCCGTCCCGCGCAGCAGCTGCAGCACCACTGTCTCCGCGAGATCGTCCCGGTGGTGGGCCAGCGCGACGCGATCCACGTCGAGCGCGTCGAACGCCGCGTACCGGGCGTCGCGCGCCGCGGCCTCCGACCGGCTGCCGGGCTGGACCGCGATCACCGCGCACCGGACGCCGCGGTCCGCCGCGAGGGTGGCCACGAACTGCGCGTCCGCCGCGCTGCCGGGCCGGGTCCCGTGGTCGACGGTCACCACCTCGAGCGCCGCGCCGTGCCAGTCCCGCGTCTCGAGCAGCAGGTCGAGCAGCGCGACGCTGTCGAGGCCGCCGCTCACTGCCACCGCCACCCGATCGCTCGGCGACCACAGCCGGTGGCGCGCGATCGCCGCGCCTACCCGGTGCCGGAGCCGGCCGGGGTGCGCGGTCACGGCGGGGGAGATCCGGCGGAGGTCGCGATCACCGCGTCCCAGTCGTCGCTGCCGGGGATCGCCTTGACCCGGTGGGGGTGCCCACACCGGCGGCACCGGTAGTGCAACACGACCTGCCCCGACACGAGCTCGGCGCCGATCGGATCCATCAGCCCGCCACAGCCGGCGTCGCGATCCCCGGGCACCACGTCGACGTGCACCGACCGCAGGCAGTTCGGGCAGTGATCGCGATCGGTGTGGCCGAGCGCCGACACCTCCGCTCCGCAGTGCCCACACACGAACCCTTCGTCGCGGCGGATCGGGTTGGTGCGGGTCTGCGACGCAGCCTCGCGCGCGCGGGCGAGGCGGAGCAGCCGCGCCGACGGCCACTCGATCGCCTCGTCGGGGAGATCGGCCCCCCGCCGCCGCCCCTCCGCCTCGGGGTCAACATCGACCATGTCGCCACCATCCGGAACGCCCGCGGCGGCCCGCACCCGGACCCGATCCGCGCCGCGCAGGCGGCCGCCGAGG
>JBEBJC010000358.1:0-7750 GCA_040080105.1 Myxococcota bacterium | reverse complement strand
GCGGAGACGCTCGGGGTGTGGACGGAGCGGGCGGCGGTGCTGTTCTTCGACCGGTGCGTGCAGCAGGGCCCGACGGCGGTGCCGAAGGTGGCGACCAGGCTTCGGGACGACCTGGTGGCGCAGGGGCGGACGACGGTGCCGTACTTCGAGCTGCTGGGGGCGTTCGCGGCCCGGTGCGCGGCGCCGTACCGGCGGCGGGCGAAGCCGGACGATGGGCGGGACTGGCGACAGGTGGGGGCTGAGTGGCACCGGTTCGCGGGGGCGTTCGACCTGTACGCGACGATCGTGGCGCGCACCGGGGCCATCCTCACAGACCCCACCCTTGCGGACGTGGACCCGCGCAGGGCGGTCGCGTGACGTGGGGGTACCTGCGCGCGCTTCCCGAAGCACAAGCAGGGCGACCACGATTGCTTCATTTAACTAGGTCTAATGGGATGTTTGCGGCTCCGGCTGACCACGCCCAATGCGGCTCCGGTACCATCCGTAAAGTCCCGACCGTGGAGGGCGAGTGGCGTCGAACAACGTTCCCCCCAGCCTCAGCGCTGGCGAAACCCGGGCTCCCTCAGCGGCAGCATCGGATGCGAGCGAAGCGCCGCCCGCGACGACGTCGAGTGGGAGACGTACCGGCGGGGGAAGCCTACTCGCTACGGACTACCCCTCGGCAGCCGAGTGGAGGACGTTGCTCGAAACTTTCGATTCGAAGGCGATCGCACACAAGCTCTTGCTTGCCCACGTTCCGTTCGTCTTTCGCAATGAGCCGCTGAAGTTCGCCCTGTTCCGGCGCACCATCGGGGACGCCTTCGGGGTCGAACCTTCGAACGTGTTCATCGTCGGAAGCGCGATGGCCGGCCGGTCGTTGAAAGGCGACTCCCTCGACAAGGAGTACAACTCTGGGAGCGACATCGACACACTCATAGTCTCGGAGCATCTCTTTACGAAGTATCTGATGTCGTCTCTGCAGTGGGTAGCCGAGATTACGAAGCCTGCGCCCGATAAAGACCCGAAGAATGGCCAGCGGAAGATACCCGCCATCGACGCCAACGCTCGCTACATCGGAATGCTCGCAATGAATGCGTCCCGAGGAATCTGGCGCCCAGACAGTCTCCCGAAAGAAGCAATTGCGCGACGCGACTTTTTTGATCGATTCTCGGACGTCTCGCTCAAGACCCTCGGCCTCCAGCTCTCCGACGACACAGTGGCCCACGTGAATGGCCGCGTGGCGCGTTCGTTCCAGGACGCAGTCAACAACCTTGCATCCAGTCTGCGGAAGCTAGGCTATGAGCTTGATGCTCGTGACACCGAGGAGGACGACGAAGCGGACCCAGTCCTCTAAACGATGTCGGCAGCGGTTATCGCCCGACCGCGGGAAGCACGAGGGTGAAACCGGTGAACACTGCACCAGCCTCTCGGCGCGGGTGTCCAAGCCCGATATCCATGGCCACCCGCATCCGGACGTCCGAGACTGCGGGAGGAACGGGGGTGCGCACGCATGGGAGCTCCAACGCACGGAAGCAGCGCCACGTTTCCAAGGCGAGCTGCTCGTCGAAGGCAGTGCCCATACCCTCTACCGTGCTGTTGCCAAGGCTCTTCGCGACCACTTGGTCCACCTTGAACGCGAGTTCAGGGGATGCCAAGAGCGCCCGAATCCGCACCACGAGATCGCGTACGGTTGTACCCCCGACTGCTGTCCGAACGCAGAGCGACACCACGAGAGCGTCGACGCCTTCGGGGGGACGGAGCTGTCCCAGGCTGAAGTGGTGGCCGCGAGGGTCTCGGGCGTAGCTCTTGACTTCAAGCCGTCGCCGGCCAGCAGAGAAGTCGAAGGTCTCCGTCGGGTCAGTCCTCCACCAGCCGGCCGCGGCACGGGGATCATTCGCCGCGGCGATCACGAAGAGTTCCGCCCACAGCGCTCGCTCGTCCCGCCTAGCAGGCTCGTCCAGAGCCGCGAACAGTTCGCATATGCGGAGCACAACCGCCGCCACTTCCATGCGGGAAGGCTCAGGGGGTACGAGCCCAACCACACTCTCCAGGATGTCGATGAAGTAGTCCGCAAGTTGGGGGTCATCAGAAACGCAGCGAATGAGACTCATTCGCCTCGCGGCCGGGTCCGCGCCAGGTAGTGTTACGATGCAGGAAACGTCGTGCCGAACCTCCACCGCCCGCATGACCACCGGCGCGGGGCGTCCCTGGTCCGGCTGTCGACACTGGACCAGGAGCGCCGGGCGCCCCGAACCGTCTAGTCCCACCAACACCTTCGAATGCGCGGGTGACGGCGCCACGGCGTAGGTCTCCCCAGCGCCCTCTGGGCGGCGGAGGCCCCGAAAAACTTGACGGACACTCGTCATTTTTCCTGAACCAACCAGGACTTGCCGATGTGTCCGGGCACGTAGACTGCGACGACGTAGAAGTCGTCCAGCGGTGCGCCCGCGCGCTGCTTCTGTTCGTCGTGCAACCCAATGCGATGAAGCTGAACCGTGAGGCTGGTGGAATGCCGAATCTCAGTATCGCCCGGATACTTAGTACCCTTACCGGGGTTGCGGCTGGGGTTCGCGCCCTGATACAGCGGCAGCAGGTCCCCGCTCTTTCGAAGTCCTCGGCTTCGGACACCGCCAATAGGCCCCATTTGGTACAGTGAGCAGCTCGCAGTTTCGCCCACCCGCCTCCCGTCCTGCGTCATCGTGCCCAGAAATGCATCTATCTGTAGAAGGAGCGCCGTCTGGCGGGCAGAGTCCTCCAAATCCGTGTAGCGTAGTTCGCTGAGGAACGACTTGTAGAGCCACTCCAGCGGGACCCCGTCCGTCACGAGGTGACGCTGGCCGGGCGTCCGCTCCGCATGCCCATGGTCCGGCCGCCACTCGAGCGAGGCCACCAACTCCCGGACCTTCGCATTGTTCCAGAGAATGGCACCTTCGTCGTCATGTGGCCTAGCCGGGTCAACCCAGCGCTCCTGGTCGTTGTCACGCGTGAACGGAACGTCGAGCACCGCCCGCCGCGTCGGCTTCATGGAAGGGTGGAGGAAGAACGCCCGCCTCCAATCCCGCAAAGGTCGCTCGCCGTGGGCCACCAGCAGGCCACGAACATGTTCCTCGTGCTCGACGTACTCCTCAAAGGCAGTACGAACATCACTCTCGAGCCACACCCGACAAAGCCCCAGGTAGGACTTCTTGTATCCGAAGAAGCGAGCACGCTGCTGGATGGTATCAGCATTGCTATCACCAAGGCCTCGGGGCATGTAGGTGACGGTAAGCCCCTCGACCGTGAAGCCACGGTCCATCGCTTGGCCTCCGGCAAGGATGTGAGCGTAGCACCGGTCCCATTCCACGCGTGGCGTCTGACCCCGGCGGGAGTTCAGTTCCAGGACAGACGTCCCCCTGATCGACATCGGGAGTTCCTGTACCAGCCGTTCGAACGTCGGCAGTACGGCGCCGGTAGATACGAGATCATCGTAGGCGCTTCGAAATCGCTCGGTAAGTTCGTGCCGGAACGCGGGGTCACCGTCTGGACCAAATGCCTCTGCCCATCCCGCTTGGATAGTCTGCGCCCAAGTGAAAAACTGGTTGTGCTTGTTCCGCGTCTGATGCGGATGAATCATCATCGAGCGATTTCCGCTCTCCTGGTCGATAATCGCACCGGCAGCAACGCCCGTCCAGAACACAGCCAGCGCATCAAGGAAGGAGGACGGCGGCTGCGTAAGCGGCGTTCCATTAGCCGGGATCTCGGAGAGCGGGATGGTTCTGACGTACGGATTCGGTACGAGCGGCACGGATTGGTTGAGTGGATCGCGCGGGAAGAACACCCGCCCACCTGTGTACGCTGCGCCTGGCGTCAGGACTTCCGCGAAGTCCGGCGAGAGCGCGTCAATCAAGTTGATTAACAACGGGGCCTGCGGCGTCGCTGTGTAGAGTAGGTAGGCGTGGTGAGGAAGGCACCGTCGGAGCGCCTGGATCTGCCGGTAGGTTGTGCTCTCTTCGTTCCGATTCACCAGCGTGTTCAGTCCAGCCTGATCACCTTCGTCATCAACCACAACTGTGCGAATTCCGCCTAGATCAATGGCGCTCAGCTCGTTCACCAGCGCGCGGAGGTGGCCGTGGTGCTTCATCACTGAGAGCAAGACCGTTCGCCGTCGCCACGGCTCAATGTTGGGGTCCCGCCAGTTCCGAAGTGCGGCCTCCAACTGATCGCGAGGCGACGGACCCTTCATGTCGTACTGGACGTAGAGCCACCGGCGCTCCTTCGTCCCCGAGATGTTGAGATCGCGCTGCAGGCGCCGATTCGACTGATCAAAAAGGAGGACCGAGGTCCCACCGATGACGATCACCAGGGGGAACTGGTTGTCATGCGCTAGTGCGCACAAAGTGGTAAAGCTCGCAGTCTTGCCGCTCTGCACATACCCAACAACCAGGCCGACCGCGTTTGTGACCTCGCCATTTTGGTCGGCAGAACGACGCAAGATTCGCACTGCACCTTCGACGACCTCTTGTGCAGCTCCGGGGGGTTTGTGTGCCCGCCCCGTCTCGGCCCCGACGATAGGCCAATCCGTGTTCGGGTCAAGGACCACCTCGACGCTACCCCCACTCGGATCGGCAGGGTCACCAGGAATGGTCACGAAAGGCCTCCTGCTTCATGGGCGGGACAAGGCACGCTTGAGTAGAGCATTGACGTTACGACGAACCGTCGACGCAGGCGCCGACATCTCGCGGGCAAGTGTATCCGCAAGGCCGAGCGCAACCGCAACACGTAGCAGGGGTTCGATGATCTCCGCGTCACCGCCCGCAAACTGCTTCATGAACGGATGCGCGAGTGAAAGTCGAAGAGCTAGGGTGCGAACGCCGTCTGTAGTCTGAGGTGGAGCGTCACCGACCTCTAGCCAGTCCGCACCAGCGTCGGAGGTCATCTCGATCGCCACTTCCCAATCGAAGGGGGCATGGCGTACGCGCACCACTTTTCGGGTGAGCTTCGGCGCTGGTGGCAGTTCAGGCGGGACCACAGGGGTCGGGTCATTCTGCAACTGATCGATAATCGGAGGTGCGTTGGCCTCAACAGCACCTGCGGCGCGACCACCTGCCGCGCGTGCCCCCTTCTCCATCTCCTCCGGATCGTTCACGCGATAGTTGCGGGCCTGCTGTAGGAGCGGCATGTCAGCGGAGTTCAACTGCTCGTTCAGGAGCTCGAGGAAAGGCTCCTCATTCTCGTCCCACTTAAACCCGTCTTTGGTATGGCTGACGGCGAAACCGTCGAGGTGCAACTCGCCAAAGAGACGTTGATACACGTACTTGTTGATCGGACCGAAAATCGCCTCCGGGCGGTAACCCTCATCTCCCGATCCCTGAATGACCCGCCCACGCCGGAATAGAGCGAACCCAGCGCGCGAAGTGGATGCCTTCTCTCGAATGGCTGCAAACCCGCGCACCGAAAGGCCATTTCCGAAGTCGAAGTCGATGTTGCTACGCCAAAGGCGCGGGGGACCAGCATCGTCCTTATAGTAGCCGGCAGTAAGAATCGCGGGATCTTCATACCGAAGAACGTCCCCATCAACCGTCAGAATCAGCGCCCCGGTGCGGATGAACTCGCGGTAAATGTCCGCAAGGTGTTGCTTCACCTTCACAAGCGTTCGGCCAGCAAGCGGACGGTGCAGCCCGACCAGACGCACCTCGGTATAGTGGGCATCTGCACTGGCGGGCGCTCTGCTGATCGCGATTTCCTCGATCCTCCCTGCAACGATTTCGGCCACGTCGAAATCTACCGAATACTCCGTTGGATCTCCGATGGGGCTCGTTCGAACTTCCCAGGTGGCGGCACACCAGCAGGAAGCGGACTTCATGCCCATGCCAAACTCGGAAAGGCCCGTCCGATCGGGTGGAGCCTCGGCAGGCCTGAATGCCCTCGGGAAGTCGGCGAGCGCAATGCCGGCAGCGGTGTCCCGGACGATCAGGGTGCCCCCATCGGCCTGGTCGACCAATACCTTTACCTCCAATGGCTGTTCACGGCCATCCGCAAGCGCCAGCGAGGCACGGTTGCTTAGGTAGCTCTGGAGCGAATTGTCCACGAACTCCGCAACGGCGTGCCAATACGTGTAGTTGAGATGCCGGAGTACCGACAGCACACTCACGCCCGGCCGGATATTGACCCGCTCATGGCCAGGTCCCCCACTCACGCAGCCTCCTGTGGTACGATACTCGGCTGCGCGAGCGCCAAAGACTCGTCCTGCGTATCCGTGGCGGTCGTCCGGGAACGCGCACCAGGACCCAGGCCCTCGCCAGGGTGCGCGGCGTGTGTTCCTCGAAGTCGCAGAAAAACCTCCGGTACGGCAGCAACGGGCTCAGGGCCCGGCATGGAAGCAATCGGCGGTCGTTGCAGTGACATACGCGCGCGTACGGAGCCCTCGAAGAACTGACAGCGCAGCGCCTCTCCAATCACCTCCGCCAGGAGGCATGGAACCGCATTCCCGACCTGACGCTGGGCACTCCGACGATCGCCGACGATCTGATACCCATCAGGAAACGTCTGAAGTCGCAGTATCTCCTGGGTCGACAGCAGGCGGCTGCGCCAATGAAATGGTCCCGTCGCAGGACCGGGACTCGCCTGGATCGTCCATGACGGAGCGCTTTTGGAGAGCTTGAGCAGAAACGACCAAAATCGAGTCCGCCATCCGAACAACTCTTGGCCGCCGCCGCGGGCCGTGTGCCAGAGGTAGTTCTCGCCCTCCGGAATCGACGGAAGAAGAGCCGCCCACTTTCCTGTGGCCTTGAGTTCGGGCGGGCAGGGTTCTCCGTCCATATCGCCGATGGCTTCCCAAGTGGTAACACGGGACGGTTGCCCCTCTCCGCCATGACTCGCCGCTGGGGGCGTAAAGTCCTGTCCCTCACGAGAAGCCACTAGGAAGACACGTTCTCGGTGCTGAGGCACCCCAAAATCGGCGGCGTCAAGGGTGAACACCGTTGGGTTGTAGCGGGTCCCCCGCCGCATGTTGATGGCCTCAAGCTCCTTTCGGAGGAGCGCCATACCTTCGTCCTTCCCCTTATATGCGAGGCCACGCACATTCTCCAGCAGCACCACCTTGGGCTGTAGGAGTTCAACCAAGTGAAGGTAGGCCGTGAGCGTCTCCGCGCGAGGGTCCTTCAGACGCTTCGAATCACCGCTTGCCCAGTAGCCCGACTTCGAAAATGGCTGGCACGGCGGTCCACCTGCGAGGAGGTGGAGTTCCCCCGGCTTGAGTCCGACCTGTTCAAGAATCTGCACGTCGTCGAGGCGCGCGAGATCGTGGATGTCCCCCGGATCGGAGAGCCGCCAGCCGGACTGAGCCGTCTGAGTCCACGGGCGGTTCTTCTTTAGTGTGGCACGCGCGTCGGCATCGCACTCAACGCACAGCAGCGTTCGGAAACCCGCCGCCTCCAGTCCAAGGTCAAGCCCGCCTGCTCCGGAGAACAGGGAGACCGCTGTTAGTGCCGGTGATAGGACCGACTCAACCGGAGACTGTAAGGGGCACGATGCCGGTTCGGGTGGGGTCATCGGCTCTCTTGGGGCCGTTTCGTGGCGCCTAACGCTCGAGCCCATAACTCACTCTCCCGCCGCGTCAACCGCGGTTCTGCCGATGATCACGCACCGCTCCTTCCGCCCGCCCACCGTCACCTTCTTCGTTCGGTGCCCCTCGTCGCGCTGCGTCCACCCCCGCTGCTCCCAGGTCCGCAGCACCGCCTCCGCGTCGTACTTCTGGCGCTCCAGGAACGCCCGCAGCTCCGTCGGCAACACC
>JBEBJC010000357.1:0-7755 GCA_040080105.1 Myxococcota bacterium | reverse complement strand
ATCTCGACCAGCGCCCGCTCCGCGGCCCACCGGATCGACCGGCCCTCGACCAGCGCCTGGTGCCTCGCGGTCGCCCACCCGGGGGTCGCCACCCCGAGCGCGGCCACGGTCCGGCTCGACGACACCGACAGCAGCACGCTCGCGTGTTTGTCGGCCTTCGCCCGGAGCCGCTTGGGGGAGGTGTCGGGCAGCCCCACCGCGTGGAACGCGCCGGTGACCACCGCCACCGAGCGCCCGGGATGCTCGGCGAGGGCCTGATCGAGGTGGGCGCGGAAGTGGCGCTCGCGCGCCAGGGTTGCTTCGGGGACCGCGCCGTAGCTGTCACCGAGGTGGCGAGCACACCACGCGAACGTGAGGATCGCGCGGAAGAACCCCTCCGGCTCGTCGCCGGACGCGGGCTCGAACGTCGCGTCCCACCACCCGTCGAACGTGGTGCGGCGCGACCGGCTGGCGAGCGCCTGGAAGTACGCGGACTCGGCGAGGGCGCGGTCCCCCGACACCGGCGGCCCGCGGGGGAGCGCGCGCGGCGGTGGGTCGATCAGCCGGACCTCGGCTCCGAGCTCGGTCCCGACGCGCATCGCGACCCACTCCGGGTCACACGCGAGCAGCGGCCAGGTCAGCCGGACCCGGGACGGCGGCTCGGTGGTCGGGTCGGTGTACGCGAGCAGGACCGTCAACGGCGGGGCGGCCGCCGGGTGCACCAGCCACGGCAGGTGCGGGGTGGCCTCCTCCGGCCCCTCGATCAACACCACGGCGGGGTGGCGCCGGCGGAGCACCCGCTCGACCTGAACCGCGCAGGCCGGGCTGTGGTGCCGGATCGGGAGCCACGCGACCCGCGGATCGTCGAGCATCTGGTCGACCGCCTCGCGCGGCCCTGTCGCTGGGGCTCGCCCGCGCCGACCCATCAGCGGAGGTGGGTGCGCGCCGCGAAGTACGCCTTCCACGCACCGATCTCGCGCACCGCCCGCGGCTTGACCGCCACGTCGAAGTAGTCCCGCAGCAGCTTCCGGTCGTCGGCGTCGCCCTTCGACGCCGTGCCGTCGAGCTGCATCACCACGTGCTCGGGCTCGAGCCGCCCCTCCCCGAAGCACGCGGCGAACAGCGCCGCGTGTTGGGCCACCGCCACCGCCTCCGCGGTCGACATCGCCGCCGACGGGCGCTCGATCGGGACCCCGTCGATCGTCTCGCCGTTGCGCAGCTCGTGGAACGTGGTCACCAGCAGCTCGAGCACGTCGTCGCCCACGGTGACCCGCTCGGCGGGACCACCCGCGGTGCGCTCGGCCAGCTGGGACCGCACCACCTCCACCTCTTGCTCGAGGTCGTCGAGCGCCGGCACGGTCTCGAAGTGGAACCGGCGCTTGAGCGCGGCGCTCATGTCGTTCACGCCGCGGTCGCGGGTGTTCGCGGTCCCGATGAGGTTGAACCCGGGGCGAGCGAGCACGACCGCGTCTTCGCCCGCGAGCTCGGGCACGAGCATCACCTTCTCCGACAGCGCCTGCAGCAGCGTGTCCTGCACCTCGTGTGGGGCGCGGGTGATCTCTTCGAACCTCACCACCCGCCCCTCGCGCATCCCGGTGTACAGCGGCGCCGGGACCAGCGCGCGCCGGGTGGGCCCCTCCGCCAACAGCAGCGCGTAGTTCCAGGTGTACCGGATCTGGTCTTCGGTGAGCCCGGCCGAGCCCTGGATCGCGAGCAGCGAGTCGCCGCTGATCGCCGCCGCCAGGTGTTCGGACAGCCAGCTCTTCGCGGTGCCGGGCTCGCCGATCAGCAGCAGGGCCCGGTCGGATGCGAGGGTGACGATCGAGCGCTGCACCAGCGCGTCCATCCCGTACAACTTGCGAGTGACCCGGACCTCGGTGGTCCGACCGTCGACGGTGAGCGGCCACGCGCGGGCGCCGGTGCCGACCACGAACCGCTCGACCGCTCGGGGGGACATCGCCCACCCGGCGGGGCGGGGATCGGTGTCGTTGGCGCGGAGGGCGGCGAGCTCGAGCGCGCACCGGCGCTCGACGGGGTTGCGCAGGACGTCCATCTCGCCCCCTTACCGTGGGGTGGAGTATCGTGCGGCCGGGGGGAGTGTGCCGAGCCGCGACCGGCTGGATCGGATCCTCGCGCTGGCGCGGAGGCATCGGCCGGGGCTGGTGCTGGTGGACAAGCACGACGCGCGGTGGATGCGCGCGGTGGGCCGCGCCGTGTCCCCGCTGATGCCCGGGTTCATGGATCGAGTGACCACCGTGATCGGCGACCGGGTGTACCTACCCGGTCCGCCCGACCGATTCGATCCGGACGAGCTCGCGCGGACGCTCGCGCACGAGCTGGTGCACCAGCTCGACCAACAGGAGCACGGCGCCGCGTTCTACCTGTCGTACGCCGCGTGGCCGATGCCGGTCGGCCGCACCCGGCGCGCCCACTGGGAGCGGCGCGCGTACGCGGTGGACCTGATGTTGGCGCACCACGACGGCGGGCCGCGAGGGCTCGCGCGCGAGGCGAGCCGGGTGGCGGAGCTGTTCTCCGGGCCGATGTACGGCTGGATGTGGGCAGGCAGCGAGTCCGCGCGTTCGTACGTCCAGGTCGTGGCGGACGAGGTCGCCGCGGGTACGCTGCAGCTGCGGGAGCCGTATCGGCAGATCCTGCGAGCTTGGGACGGGGAGGAGCCGAGATGGGCGTAAAGGGCGTGATCGTCGCAGCGGGCTACGGAAGCCGGTTCTTGCCGGTGACCCGGGTGGTCCCCAAGGAGCTGCTGCCGATCGTCGATCGTCCGGCGATCGACTTCGTGGTGCAAGAGTTCGCCGACGCCGGCATCGAGGACGTGCTGGTGATCACCAGCCGACGCAAGAAGGCCCTCGACGACTGGTTCGATCGCGACGTGGAGCTCGAGCGCGCAGTGGACCCCGCCCGGCTCGGCTACCCGCGCGTGCGGGCCCAGTTCGTGCGGCAGACCGAGATGAAGGGGACCGGCCACGCGCTGCTGCTCGCCCGGGCGTTCGCCGGCTCGGATCCGTTCGTGGTGGCGTTCCCGGACGACCTGTTCGCGGAGAACTGCTCGAAGCTGCTGATCGACGAGTACCACCTCACCGGCCGGTCGGTGCTCGCGACCGGAGACCTCTCCGGCGAGGACGTGTCGCGGTACGGCGTGGTCGCGGTGCGGGACGCGGGCGACCGGCTCGCGGTGACCGACATCGTGGAGAAGCCCCCGAAGGGGACCGAGCCGTCGTCGATCGTCTCGTGGGGCCGCTACCTGTACACCCCGGAGCTGTTCCCCGCCCTCGACGAGGGGCTGCGGGGGCACCTCGATCGATCGGTGGGCGCCCATCCGGGCGAGTACTACGCGACCGACGCGATCCGCGAGCTCGCGCGCCGCGACCGGGTGGTGGCGAAGGTGATCCCGGGCGCGCGGTACGACACGGGTGACCGGCTCGGGTACCTCACCACGGTGCTCGAGCACGCGCTCGCCCACCCCGAGCTCGGCGAGCCCCTGCGCGCGTGGATCCGGTCCCGTGTTTGACGCGCACCGGGCGCGGGCCCCGTGGACCGCGATCGCGTTCGCGGCGGTGTTGGCGGCGCTCGTCGGCGGGGCGGCGTGGCTCGGCGATCCGGTCGAGCGCGCGTCGGTGCTGGCCGGCGGCGGCAACCCGCTCGCGGAGCCGTTCGTGGACCCGCGGGTGGACCAGCTGTACCCCGAGAGCCCCCTGGTGGCGTCGCTGCGCGCCGAGGCTGAGTTCGGCCCGGTGGCCGAGGCCGCGGTGACGGCGTTCGCCGACGAGCTGGCGCGGGAGGTCGGGTTCTGGGCGCTGGCCAGCACCGGCACGTCCGACCTCGACGCCGCCGAGCGCGCCCTGTGGACCGGCCGCCGCATCGACGACCTGGCGGTGGCGTGGGCGCTCGGGATGCAGGCGCGCGAGCTGCACGCGCGCGAACGCCAGGGGAGGCTGTCGGCGGGGATCCCGGAGCGGGGCCCGCGGTACCTGAACCCGGAGGAGGCGGCGCTGGTGTTCGCGCACGTCGCGTGGCGGCTCGACCTCGACGCGGTGTTGATCCGGTCGCCCGAGCACTGGTACGTCGAGCTGCGCGATCCGGCCGGGGCGATCGCGCCGCGCGGGCTCGAGCCCACCTGCTTCTGGCGGGTCGACGCCGCCGGGGAGGTCATGCCGAGCGAGGAGCCGTCGGTCGGGCGCCGCCTGTCGTTCCCTGCCGACCACTACTCGAGCGGCGTCGGCGGGATCCGGAACCCTTCGCCGCTGCCGGCGGGCGCGTACGAACCGATCTCGGCCGCGGCGTTGCCCGGCGCGTTGTTGGCCGCGTTGGCCGAGCGGTACGGCGAGGAGCCGGCGGCCCTCGACGCGGCGATGGCGGCTGATCCCGCGATCGCTCGCTCGGTGTTCGAGCGCCACCTCGAGGCCGGGCTGGCCGCGTGGGCGGCCGGCGACGTGGATGAGGTCGCCGCCGAGGTGAAGACGCTGGCGAAGCTGCGGTCCGAGCTCGGAGACGCGGTGGGCGCGGCCCCCGACGAGCGGGCGCTGGCGGCGTTCGTCGCGTTCCGCGGCGGGGACTCGGTCGGGGGCAACGCGCACCTCGACCGGGTGATCCGCTACTACGAGCCGAACGGGCCGCGCGAGAAGGTGCGGTCGGAGGCACACGCGATGGCGCTGTGGCTGGACCTCGAGTTCGGGCCCGCTGCCCACCGCGACTGGAACGCGCGGGTGGTGCCGCTGCTGAACCGGTACGCCACCCAGCCCACGCGGCTGGCGATGTTGTGCCCGCTCGGCCTGAGGGCGCTGCGCGGGGATCGGGCGCTGCTCGAGAGCCGGGTACCGAGCTGCGCGGGCACTTAGAGCTCCTCGACCTCCACCGGTGGCGCCCCGCCGACCGCGAACTCGTCGATGCCGCGGGGCGCGGGGCCGTCCAGCTCCGCCGACACCCGGCGGCCGAGCAGGGGGACCTCGTACCGGACGAGGAACCCGTTCGACGCGTACCAGAACCGCCACGGGCCGAGCTCGGTCTGCCACTCGTACCCGTCGACCACCATCGACTCGCCGCCGGCGATCCAGGTGGACGGGCCGAGCGGACGCACCGGGCCCTCGAGGATCTTGCCGATCTCGGCCGACAGGATGCGGGCGGAGGTGAGCTGGGTGATCTTGCGATCCGACTCGGGGTCGAACAGGTCCACCGTCGACAGGTCGACCCGCGCGGCGGGCAGCTCGTACGCCTTGGACTTGCCCGAGGCCTCGACCACCGACACCGCCCACCGGCCCTCGGTGAACCGCGCTTGGACCTCGCGCCCCACTCCGTCGGTCGACACGGCGGAGGTGAACGACGCGGGCGCCGCCTCGTGCGAGTTCGCGGTGAGCCGCTGCTCGTACGCGTAGCGCTCCTTCTTCTTCACCCCGCCGGACAGCGCGGTGTACCCCTCGAGCACCCGGACCCGCGCCCCGCTCTCCCCTTCGTACCGGACAGAGACCTCGCGCGAGCCCACGGAGACGCCGTCGACCTGCAAGGTCCACCGCGCCTCCACCGTGGGAGAGCTCCCCGCCAGCGCTGTCGCGATCGTCCACCACACGGCGCGGATGGTACCAGACCGCGGACCCGCGCGGGGACCGGGAACGCAGTCACTCCCCGTACAGCCCGGTGAAGCCCCCGGGGAGCAGATCGATCACGCCGTGATCGTACAGCGGCGACGCGATCAGCAGGTCCACCCCGCCGTCGAGGTCCGCGTCGAGCAGCGCCAACGCCTCACCGGTGTGGGCGCGGTACCCGTTGTAGGCGCCCTGCAGAAACAGGTCCGCTTCGAACGTATGTTCTACCGACGGCTCCAGCGGGCCGTACCACACGTACACCGCGCCCGGCTTGTCGAGCCCCCCCGACGCCCCCAGCACCGCGGGCGCGCCGACGATCAGGTCGTCGAACCCGTCGCCGTCGAAGTCCACCGGCTCCACGTCCAGCCCGAAGGTGTCGTCGCCCAACCCGAGCCGCACCACCGGCAGGTCGTCGACCTCGATCGTCCCCTCCAGCCGATCGAGCGCCACCGCGACCGCGCCGCCCGCGGTGTCCTGGTACGGCGCGCCGATGACCGCGTCCAAGGCGCCGTCGCCGTCGAGGTCGCCCGCCCGCAACACGATCGACGACGGGGACCAGTCGTCGACCTCGACCCACGCCGTGGCCTGGTCGTCGATCGGCGTCGACCCGGACCGCGGCGGCAGCGGGAGCTGGTAAACCCACGAGGCGGACCCCAAGCCGAACCCGGGCGCCGCGATCAACAGGTCCGAGACGCCGTCTCCATCGAGGTCCTCCGCGGCGATCGCCGACCCCAGGCCATCGGAGCCGGTGCCGTCGATCCGGGAGCCGTCTTCCCCGAACGGGCGGGTGCCGACCGAGTCGGCGTCGAGCAGCTGTACGCTCGCCTGGCCAGGGGCGCCGACCACCAGCCGATCGTCGACTCGGACCACGGCGTGGCCCACGTCCGAGCCGGCCTCGCCCACCAGATCGAGCCGCGCGTCGTCTACGTCGTGTTCACCCGGCTCGACCGGGGCGAACACCATCAGGTGCGGCGACAACACCACCGCGTCCTCAGCCACCCACAGGTCGGGGCGGCCGTCGCCGTCCACGTCACCCGGCGAGCCCACCTTGGTGTGGGTCGCCGCGCGCACCGAAGCCCACGCCGTGGTCTCGTCGCTCCCCGCAGCGAACGGTTGGATCGTGAGCACCAGGGCGAGCGAGTCCCCGTCGGCCACCCGGATCGCGGTGGCGACCACCTCCTCCGCGCCGTCTCCGTCCACGTCGCCGAGCGGCTCGAGCAGCGCGCCGAACTCCACCACCGCCTCGGTGGCGGCGATGCGTTCCAGCCCTTCGACCGAGCCGATCCCCACCGGGGTGCAGTCCGATACGCCGTCGCAGTCGTCGTCCACGCCGTTCCCACACACCGGCTCGGCCCCCTCGTTGCGGGCCGGATCACTCTCGTCGCAGTCCCCGGTGCACGGCGAGGCGCCGTCTCCATCCGAGTCGATCGGCACCAGACGCGGGTCGTCGTCGTCGCAGTCGTCCCCTCCGTGGCCCATCGCCGCGAACCCGTCGTGGTCGAAGTCGTAGTCCGACCATTCGTCACAATCCGCGTCGCGCCCATCGTACGGCTCGTCGAACGCGCCGGGGTGCGCCGTGGGATCGAGGTCGTCACAGTCCGGGCCGTCTGCTTGGTCCGCCACGAAGCCGTCGCGATCCCGATCCACCAGGTCCCCGCCGTCGCAGTCCTGATCGACCCGATCGTACGCGACCTCCTCCGCCCCGGGGTGCGTGTTCGGGTCGCCGTCGTCGCAGTCGGCAGGCTCGACGAACCCGTCTTCGTCGTAGTCGTCGTTCGAGCAGGCGAGTGCAGCCCACAGGGCGAGCGCGGCAGGTCCCATGTCCTCCGTTAACCTCGGTCGTCGTCCGACCCGGGCACGAGTTCGTCAACCCATTGCTGGTCGCGGTCGAGCCAGCTCTGGAGCAGCTCGGCGCGGACTTCGGGGCGGAGCAGGGCCGAGGGCCCCAGCGCGCGGGCGCGCAGCGCGACCGGCCCGAGGATCAGCGCCGCCGCTACACTCACGTTGAGTGACTGGGCCATCCCCATCATCGGCACCGTGACCACGCCGTCGGCGGCAGCCCGCGCGGCCTCGCTCACCCCCACCAGCTCCGCCCCGAACCACAGGCACACCGGGCGGTCGACCGGCACCTGTTGTGGCTCCACCGGCTCGCCCGACAGGTCGGCGATCCACAGCGCGTACC
>JBEBJC010001500.1:0-1588 GCA_040080105.1 Myxococcota bacterium | reverse complement strand
ACACCGTGTACGCGCCGCAGCGCGTGACCGAGCAGCGCGGCGCGCGGCGCGACTACGCCGATCCGCTGCAGCATGAACGCCTGATGACGGTGCTCACGCAGCGCCTCGGGCATGAACTCGCGGCGCGCGCGGAGGACGCGAAGATCGATCTGGCCGAGCGCGGCACGACGCGCATCGACCTGCAATGCATCGAAGCGGCGCTGCACGCCGAGTTCAGCGAAGCGCAGATGCTGGAAGCGATTCGCGCCGAGCTCGAACGCATCTACGTCGAAGGTCTGCCGCTGCCGAGTTCCATCGCCGCGCTCACCGCCGACGACAAGCTCACCACCAGCCACACCACGTCCTCCCGCTGCGACGCGGTGCGCGGTGCCGGCACCGTGGCGCTGCGCGCGCTCCCCCCGCGGCCCGCGGTCACCACCCAGGTGTCCCCTCGGTCCTCCACCACCACCGTGGCTGCGCCGGTGGCCCAGTCGAGCCCGCCCAGCGCCAACACGCCGACCCAGTCCTGCGCCTGCTCGGTCGGCGGCAGGGCCACCGGCACTCCGGCCCACGCGCGTCCGGCGACCAGCCACCACATCCCGCTACCATACGGTGCTCGGCGGTCGCCGACTACGGGGCCGTCACCCCGAGGATCTCCCCCGAAGCGGCCCCGTTCGGAGACGCGTCGGGCGCGGCGATCGCGACCTGATCCGGGCCCTGCACGATCCCGGGGTCGGTCAGGCTCCCACCGAACCCGCTGCCGGCGCCGCCGGCGTACAACACCGTTCCATCAGCGGCAACAGTGTCCGTCCCGTCGAACGACCGGACCTCGGCCGCCCCCGGCAGCCCTGCCCACAGCGACCCGCCGGCCCCGGTCGCGTCACCGACCGCGCCGGACACCCGCCAGTCCGCGGACGCGGTCGACGTCGCTCCGGTGGGGAGCGGGCCGAACCACACGGCGGCCTCGCCCTGCGCGGCGAGCACCAGGTCGCCCGCCCCGTCGCGGTCGAGGTCCACCAGGTGCGGCCGCGCCGCCGGGCCCGTGCCGTCGATCGTGCCGGAGGACACCTCCGACACGTCCCGATCGTCGACCGACTGGCCGCCATCGACCCGCTCACACTGCGAGCTCCGGCACGCGATCAGCCCGTCGACGCCGGAGCCGTCCAGCGGGCCGAGCCCGAGCGTCACCCCGAGGCCGCCCGACTCGCCGCGGAGCTGCACGTCGGTCGACCCGCCCCCGAGTGGATCGATCTCGACGTACACCAGGCCCTCGCCGTCGCGGCCGCTCGGGTCGCCCACCGCGAGGTCGCGCACGCCGTCGCCGTCCCAGTCCCCCGCCGCCACCGCGGTGCCGTACGCGTTCGACTCCCCCTCGCTGTCCCCGAACGAGCCCAGGGCCAGGTCACTCGGATCCGCGGGCGCCCCGGCCGCGGCCGGCACCAGCCACACCGTGCCCCGCCCCGGGTCGCCGAGCGCGAACCCGGCCCCGAGATCGGCGAACGCCGACAGGCCCGGCGACGACCAGGTCGCGGTCGCGAACGGGGTGGACGGCCCGAGGTCGGCTGCGGCGAACCACGCGATCTGCCCGGCCCGGCCCACCGCCACGCCC
>JBEBJC010000356.1:0-7759 GCA_040080105.1 Myxococcota bacterium | reverse complement strand
CCGCGCCGCGGTGCGGGTGGCCCCGGCCGGGGTCGAGGCCCGGCTCGAGGCGCTGTGGCGGGAGCTGCTCGGCGTGGACAGCGTCGGGCCGCACGACAACTTCTTCGACCTCGGCGGCAGCTCGCTGATCGGCATCCGGCTCGTCGGGCGGATCCGGTCCGAGCTCGGGGTCGAGCTGTCCGAGGTCGACCTGTTCGAGGCGCCGACCCTCGCGAGCCTCACGTCACGCGTGCGGGGGACGGCGGAGGTGGAGGTCCCGGTCGAGGTCGTGGACCGGGCGCGGCGGCGGCGTGAGCGGCGGATCACCGAGCGGGGGGAGTCATGAGCGGAGCAGACATCGCGATCGTCGGGATGAGCGGCCGGTTCCCGGGCGCTGCCGATCTCGACGCCTTCTGGGACCGGATCCGCGGCGGCCACACCGCGGTGCGCGACGTGACCCCCGACGAGCTCGCGCGGTACGCGGTCGACCCGGCGCTGGCCGCCGACCCCGCGTTCGTGGCGGCGGTGGCGCCGCTCGACGACATGGAGGCGTTCGACGCCGAGTTCTTCGGGTACACCCCGCGCGAGGCCGAGCGGATGGACCCGCAGCAGCGGGTGTTCCTCGAGGTCGCGTGGGCGGCGCTCGAGGACGCGGGGATCGATCCGGCGCGGGCCGGCGGCCCGGTCGGGGTGTTCGCGGGGGCGACGACCAGCACCTACCTCCTGCTGAACCTCGCGGCGGTGCTGCGCGGCCCCGAGGGGCTGGCGGCGTTCGTGGAGAACGCGGTCGACTCCCTCGCGTCGCGGGTGGCGTACGAGCTCGACCTGCGCGGCCCGGCGGTGGTGGTGCAGTCGGCGTGCTCGACGTCGCTGGTGGCGGTGCACCAGGCGTGCCAGAGCCTGCTCGCGGAGGAGTGCGACGTGGCGCTGGCCGGCGGGGTGTCGATCAACCTCGCGCACCGGGCGGGGTACCGGCACGTCCCGGGCTCGATCGGCTCGCCGAGCGGCGCGTGTCGCCCGTTCGACGCCGCCGCCGACGGCACGGTGTTCGGCAGCGGGGCGGCGGTGGTGGTGCTCAAGCGCCTCGACCAGGCGCTGCGCGACGGCGACGCGATCCGGGCGGTGATCCGCGGCTCGGCGGTGAACAACGACGGCGGACGCAAGGCGGGGTTCACCGCGCCGAGCGTGGACGGGCAGGCGGCGGTGATCGCCGAGGCGCTGGCGCTCGCCGGCGTGACCGCCGACCAGGTCGGGTACGTGGAGTCCCACGGCACCGGGACCGCGGTCGGCGACCCGATCGAGGTCGAGGCGCTCGGGCGCGCGTTCCGGGCCACCACCAGCCGGGTCGGGTTCTGCGGCCTGGGCTCGCTCAAGGGGTTGGTCGGCCACCTCGACGTGGCGGCCGGCGTGGCTGGCCTGTGTAAGGTGGTGCTCGCGCTGCGCCACCGGGAGCTCCCGCCGTCTGCCGGGTTCACCCGGCCGAACCCGCGGATCGACTTCGGCCGCAGCCCGGTGTTCGTGGTCGAGCGCCCCACCCCGTGGCTCGCCGAGCCGCGGGTCGCCGGGGTGAGCGCGTTCGGGATCGGCGGGACCAACGCGCACCTCGTGTTGGAGGAGGCGCCGCCCCAGCCCGCATCGCACCACCCGCGCGCCGCGCAGCTGCTGGTGTGGTCGGCCCGCACCGACGCCGAGCTCGCCGCGGTCGGGCGGCGGTTGGCCGAGCGGCTGCGCGCGCAGCCCGAGCTCGTCCTGGGAGACGTGGCGTACACCCTGGCGGTCGGCCGGAAGCCGGCGGCGCGGCGGGCGTACGTGATCGCGCGCTCCCTCCCCGAGGCGGCGGCGGCGCTCGAGGGCGGCGCCGGCGCGGTCGACGACGCGTTGGCCGCGCTCGGCGACCGGTTCGTCGCCGACGGGTCGCTCGATCCGGCCGCGCTGTTCGCCGGCGCCCGCCCGCGCCGGGTCCCGCTGCCGACGTACCCGTTCGCGCGCACCCGCCACTGGATCGGCGCCCGCGCCGAGGCCGTCCCCGCGGCGCTCGCGGGCGCCCGCGGCCCCCGGCCGGCCGGCCCCGCGCCGGTGCCGCCCCGCACCGAGCTCGAGGTGTGGCTGGTCGAGGCGTGGGAGCAGGCGCTCGGCCTCGCCCCGGTCGGCGTCGACGACGACCTGTTCTGGCTCGGGGGGGACTCGCTGCTGGTGACGCGCCTGGCCGCCGCGATCCGCGAGCGGTGGGGGGTGGAGCTGTCGCTCGACGCGCTGATGGCGACCCCGACCGTGGCCGGCGCCGCCGCCTGTGTGGCCGCCGCCCGCCCGGCCGAGACAGCGCCGACCACCGGCGGGGTCGACCGGTGGCCGTGCACCCCGGCGCAGCTCGGACTGCTGTTCTTCGAGGACCTGCACCCGGGCCGGTCGTTCGCCCACTTGTCCGCGGTGGTCCGCGCCCGCGGCGCCCTCGACGTCGACCGGCTCGAGCGGGCGATCCTCGCGGTGGTCGCCCGCCACGACGCGCTGCGCACCACGTTCACCCGGGTCGAGGGGCGGTGGGACCAGCAGCTGTGCCCGTCGATCCCGACCCCGCTCGCCCCGCGCCTCGATCTGCGCGCCGACCCGCTCGCGCTCGCCGACGTCGCCCAGCGGTTCGCTTCCGCCCCGTTCGACGTCGCGCGGGGGCCGATGCTCCGCGCGAAGGTCGTGCGAACCGACGTCGACGAGCACCACCTGCTGCTCACGGTGCACCACCTCGTCGCCGACGGGCTGTCCCTCGGGCTGTTGACCCGCGAGATCGGCGAGCACTACGCCGGGCGCCAGCCCACGACCCCGTCGACGCCGTTCTCCGCGTTCGCCCGATGGCACGCGGAGTGGCTCACCGGTGAGCGCCGCGTGGCCCAGCTCGCGTACTGGCGCGAGGCGCTCGCCGGGGCGGCGCCGCTCGAGCTGCCGACCGACCGCCCGCGGCCGCCGGTCCGGTCGTTCCACGGCGCGATGGTCACGGTCGACCTGCCCGCCGACCAGGTCGACCGGGTCCGGTCGTTCGCGCGCGAGCGGTCGGTCACCCCGTACATGACGTTGCTCACGGCGGTCTATGCGCTGCTGTACCGCCACACCGGGCAGGTGGACCTCACCGTCGGCAGCCCGATCTCGAACCGCCACCGCGCCGAGCACGCGGGGGTGGTGGGGTACCTGGCGAACACGTTGGCGCTGCGGGTGGACCTCGGCGGTCGCCCCACGTTCCTCGCCCTGCTGGAGCGGGTGCGGGGGCGGCTCGCCCAGGCGCACGCGCACCAAGATCTGCCGTTCGAGGACCTGGTGGACGGGCTCGAGCTGCCGCGCGACCCGAGCCGGTCGCCGGTGTTCCAGGTGATGTTCGCGTTCTCCGAGGAGCCGATCGGCGCGCTGCAGCTCCCCGGGGTGTCGCTCGAGCGCCTCCCGCCGCGCGACACCACCGCCCGGGTCGACCTGTCGGTGTGGGTGAGCAGCAGCCCCGACCGGATCCGGTTCACGTTCGACTACGCGACCGACCTGTTCGACGCCGACACGATCGAGCGGTGGGCCGGCCGGTGGCGCGAGCTGCTGGCGGGGGCGCTGGAGCAGCCCGACCGGGTCCTGTCCGACCTGCCGATGTCGACCCCCGACGAGCGGGGGGCGCTGGCGCGATGGAACGACACGGCGCGCCCGTTCACCCCGTCCACCGTGGTGCACCGGTTCCGCGAGCGCGTGGCGGAGCGGCCCCTCGCGGTCGCGCTGGCGCTGACCGACGGGCGCAGCCTGACCTTCGCGGAGCTCGACCAGCGGTCCGACGCGCTCGCCGCCGAGCTCGCGCGCCGCGGCGTCGGGCTCGAGGACCGGGTGGCGCTGATGGTGCACCGAGACCTCGACCTGGTGGTCGGCGCGCTCGGGGTGTGGAAGGCCGGCGCCGCGTACGTCCCGCTCGACCCCGATCAACCCACCGAGCGGCTGACCCGGATCGTCGAGACCGCCGCGCCGAAGCTGGTGCTGACCCAGCGCGCGCTGGCCGGCGACGTCCCCCCGTTCGACGGCCCGATCCTCCGGTTCGACCAGGTTCGGCCCGCGGCGGGTCCGTTCACGATCCGGACCGCCCCCGGCGCCCTGGCGTACGTGCTGTTCACCTCGGGCTCGACCGGCGCGCCCAAGGGGGTGGCGGTCGAGCACCGCTCGGTCGACGCCGTGGTGCAGACCATGGCCGCGACCTTGGGCGTGGGCCCCGACGACCGCGTGCTCGGCCTCGCGTCGCTCGCGTGGGACGTGCACGTGCCCGAGCTGTACCTGCCGCTGGTCACCGGCGGCTCGATCGGGTTGGTCGACCGCTCGTGCGCCGTGTCGGCCGAGCTGCTGATGGACGCGATCCTCGCGCTCGGGGTCACCGTGGTGCAGGCCACGCCGTCGACCTGGCGGATGTTGGCGGCGCACCCCCGGTTCTCCGAGCTGAAGGTCGCGGCGTGGTCCGGGGCCGAGGCGCTGCCCGACGCGCTCGCCGCGGTGCTGGTGCGCCAGTTCGGCGCGGTGTGGAACCTGTACGGCCCGACCGAGGCGTCGGTGTGGTCCGCGGCGTGGCGGCTCGATCGCGACCACCCGACCCCGCTGATCGGGCACCCCCTCGCGAACGAGCAGCTGCACGTGCTCGACGCTGACGGGGCCGAGGTGCCGGTCGGGGTGACCGGCGAGCTGTACATCGGCGGGACCGGGGTCGCGCGCGGGTACTTCGGGCGGGCCGACTTCACCGCCGAGCGGTTCGTGCCCGATCCGCGCGGCGAGGGCGCGCGGATGTACCGGACCGGGGATCTGGTGGTGCGCGGGCGCGACGGGGCGCTGGCGTTCGTCGGGCGCGCCGACCACCAGGTCAAGGTGCGCGGGTATCGGGTCGAGCTCGGGGAGATCGAGGCCGCGCTGCGCGCACACCCCGACGTGGTGGAGTGCGCGGTGATCGCGCGGCGGCGCGGCGACGACGACGCGCTGGTCGGGTACTACGCCGGGCCGCGGGTGGTCCCGCCGGCGGAGCTGCAGGAGTGGCTCGGCGCGCGGCTCCCCGCGTACATGGTGCCGGCGGCGATCGCTCACCTGGAGGCCCTGCCGCGCAACTCGAACCACAAGCTCGATCGCAAGGCGCTGCCCGAGGTCCGGGTCGATCCGTCCGGCGCGGAGTACGCGGCGCCGCGGACCGCGGTCGAGCTCGAGCTGACCCACCTGTTCGCCGAGGTGTTGCGGGTCGAGCGGGTCGGGCTGCACGACGACTTCTTCCGGCTCGGCGGGCACTCGCTGCTCGCGACGCAGCTGTGGGCCCGGATCCAGGAGCGGTTCGGGGTGCAGGTTCCGCTGCGGGCGCTGTTCGACGCCCCGACCGTCGCCGGGCTCGCCGACCACCTCGGTCCGGTCGCGGGACCGTCGATCGCGGCGCCGATCGTCGCGCCGGCCGAGCACGCCCCGCTGTCGTTCGCCCAGCGTCGGCTGTGGTTCATCGACCAGCTCGAGCCGGGATCACCCCAGTACAACATCGCGAGCGCGGTGCGGATGACCGGCCCGCTCGACGTGGGGGCCCTGCGCGCGTCGCTCGAGCGGGTGGTCGAGCGGCACGAGTCGCTCCGCACCACGTTCGAGCTGCGCGGCGCCGAGCCGGTGCAGGTGGTCCAGCCGCTCGCCCGGTTCGAGCTGCCGCTGGTGGACCTGTCCGCCGCCGCCGATCCGGAGGCCGAGGCGCGTTCCCGGTGTGCGGCCGAGGCGGTGCTGCCGTTCGACCTGCGGCGGTCCCCGGTGGTGCGCGGCTCGCTGCTGCGCCTGCGCCCCGACGAACACGTGCTGGCGCTGACCGTGCACCACATCGCCGCAGACGGCTGGTCGTTGTCGGTGTTGTTGAACGAGGTCGTCGCGCTGTACCCGGCGACGGTCGAGCGGAGGCCGGACCCGCTCCCGCCGCTGCCGTTGCAGTACCGGCAGTTCGCCGCCCGCCAGCGGGCCCAGCTGGCCGGGCCGGCGCTCAGGTCGGAGCTCGACTACTGGACGCGGACCCTCGGCGGGGCGCCGCTGGTCGAGCTGCCGACCGACCGCCCGCGTCCGCCGGTCGCGTCGCACCGCGGGGCGTCGGTGCTGGCCCAGCTGCCGCCGGAGCTGCTCGCCCGGATCGACGCGGTGGCCCACGAGCTCCGCGCCACCCGGTTCCTGGTGCTGTTGGCGGCGTTCGACGTTCTGCTGATGCGGTACACCGGCGGGCGCGACCTGTCGGTGGGCACCCCGGTGGCGAGCCGGCTCCGGCCCGAGCTCGAGCCGCTGATCGGGTTCTTCGTGAACCTGTTGGTGCTGCGGGTCGACCTCGGTGGCCGCCCCACGTTCCGCGAGGTGGTGGGCCGGGCGCGCGCCGCCGCGCTCGACGCGTTCGCGCACCAGGAGGTGCCGTTCGAGCAGGTGGTCGAAGCGGTGGGCGCCGAGCGGGACCGGAGCCGGAACCCGCTGTTCCAGGTGATGTTCACCCTCGACGTGCCGCTCGGCGATCTGCGCCTGGGCGAGGTGCGGATGAGGCCGTTCCCGTACCCCGACCAGGTGGCGAAGGTCGACCTGACCGTGTACGTCGGCCAGGACGGGGCGATGCGGTTCGAGTACGCCGCCGACCTGTTCGACGCGGCGACGATCGAGCGGCTCGGCGCGCACTTCGTGGAGCTGGTCGACGGCGCGACCGCCGCGCCGGACGCCGATGTGGCGCTGCTGCCGATGTCGTCTGCCCCGGCCGACGCGGGGCTCGTGTCCCGCGACCGGCCGGTCACCACCCTCGCCGAGGTCCTGCGGGCCGAGGCGGCCCGGGTGCCCGCCGCGCCCGCGCTGACGTTCGGCGACGCCAGCTGGACCTACGCCGAGCTCGAGCGGCGGGTCACCCGGCTGGCGGCGCACCTGCAGTCGCTCGGCGTCGGCCCCGAGGTGCGGGTCGGGGTGTGCGCGCTGCGGTCGTTCGAGCTGGTGGTGGCGCTGCACGCGATCGTGCGGGCGGGTGGCGCGTACGTCCCGCTCGACCCGGACTACCCGGAGGACCGGGTCGCGTGGGTGGTGCAGAGCGCCGAGCTCGCGCTGGTGCTCGCCGCCCCCGCGTACGTCGGCCGGTTCGCCCGAGCGGTGTCCCTGGGCGACCTCGACGCCCTGCCCGAGCGCGCGCTCGCGCCGGTGCCGGTGCTCGCCGAGTCCCTCGCGTACGTGATCTACACCTCGGGCTCCACCGGTCGGCCGAAGGGCGCGATGAACCCCCACCGGGCGATCGTGAACCGGCTCGCGTGGATGCAGGAGGCGTACCCGCTCGCCCCGACCGACGTGGTGCTGCAGAAGACCACGTTCGCGTTCGACGTGTCGGTGTGGGAGCTGTTCTGGCCGCTGTGTGTCGGCGCGCGGCTGGTCGTCGCCGGACCGGGCGACCACCGGGACCCGGCGCGGCTGGTGGCGCTGATCGAGCAGCACGCGGTCACCACGATCCACTTCGTCCCGTCGATGCTCGCGGTGTTCCTGGCCGACCTGCCGCCCGGGGCGTGTCGGTCGCTGCGGCGGGTGATCTGCAGCGGCGAGGCGCTGCCACCCGAGCTGCGGGATCGGTTCTTGCGGTTGTTGCCCGGGGTGGAGCTGCACAACCTGTACGGCCCCACCGAGTGCGCGGTCGACGTGACCGCGTGGACCTGCACCGCCGACGATCCCGCCCGGTACGTGCCGATCGGGCGGCCGATCACCAACGTGTCGGCGTGGGTGCTCGACCCCGAGATGCAGCTCGTGCCGCCGGGCGTGCCGGGGGAGCTGTACC
>JBEBJC010001499.1:0-1588 GCA_040080105.1 Myxococcota bacterium | reverse complement strand
GTCGTGGGTGGGCGGAAGGTCGAGGTCGGCAACGAGGGCCTGTTCGACGGCGTCCCGGCGGCGGTGGCCGAGATCGTCGACCGGATGCGGACCGCCGGTCGCACGGTCGCGGTCGTGCGGGTCGACGGCGCGTACGCGGGCGTGCTCGGCCTGTCCGACACGCCGCGCCCCGAGGCGGCCGAGGTGGTGCGGGCGCTGCACGCGCTCGGGGTGACCCGCACCGTGATGTTGTCGGGGGACCACCAGGTGGTCGCGCGCGCGGTGGCGACGAGCCTGGGCCTGTCCGAGCACCGGGCGCCGCTGATGCCCGAGGACAAGGTCCGCGCGTGTAAGGACCTGATGCGCGACGGCGCGGTGGCGATGGTGGGCGACGGGGTGAACGACGCGCCGGCGCTGGCCGCGGCGTCGGTCGGGGTGGCGATGGGCGGGGCGGGCTCGGACACCGCGCTCGAGACCGCCGACGTGGTGTTGATGAGCGACGACCTGCGCAAGCTCCCGTTCGCGATCCAACTGGCGCGCTCGGCGAACGCGGTGGTGCGGCAGAACATCGTGATCGCGCTCGGGGTGGCGGCGGTGTTGGTGGTCGCCTCGGTGTTCGGGTGGGTCCAGATCGCGCACGCGGTGGTGCTGCACGAGGGGAGCACCCTGGTGGTGGTGGCGAACGGGCTGCGGCTGCTGGCGTGGCGAGCGCGCTGATCCGGGATCGACCGGGTCCGCGATCGCGACGCCCCGCCCCGGCCCGAGCCGGAGGCGGTCGACAGCGCGAGGACGCTGGGTGTACGCTGGATCCGATCGTCGCGTCGCCGCCCGGTCGGAGGTTCGATGGATGACCGCGAGCTGCTCGCTGCGCTCGAAGGGTTGGGGCTCTCGCGGGAGCACCACCGCGCGGCGTTGCTGCTGCCGCTGATCGAGGTCGCGTGGGCGGACGGGCGGATCCAGCGGGCGGAGCGCCGGCGCCTGCTGGCGATCGCGAAGCGGCACCACCTCGCCCTGCCGGAGGGGTGGCTCGAGCGGTGGCTCGGGCGCAAGCCGTCGAAGAAGGCGTTCCTCGCCGCCCACACCGCGGTGCTCGCGCTGATGGCGCGCCACGACCCCGACCCGTCGAGTGACGCGGCTCGGATGGCGATCGACCTGCGGTCCACCCACCTGCTGCGGCTGTGTGAGGAGGTCGCGGCGTCGGCGGGCGGCCTGTTCGGGTTCGCGTTCTCGATCTCGCCGGCGGAGCGCGACTGCATCGAGCAGATCGCCCAGTCACTCGCGCTCGGTCCCGCGCTGCCCGAGGGGGTGGTCACCGCGTGGAACGACGCGCGGGATCGCCGCCACAAGGCCGAGGCGCCCACGCGGATGCGCCCGCCGCGCCGCGCGGGGCCCCGGTACGGGATCCTCGACCAGACCACGGTGCACACCCCGCCGCCGAGCGCCCCTGCGTCGAACCCCGCGGCCGAGGCCACGACGAGCCACCTCGGAGATCCGGACTCGGCGCGCCGCCAGGACCGCACCGACCCGTTCGACGCGTCGTCTGGCGCGTCGTGCTCGAGTTGCTCGGGCGTGATGACGACCTTCTTGGTCTTACTCTGCAGGATCGCCC
>JBEBJC010001498.1:0-1589 GCA_040080105.1 Myxococcota bacterium | reverse complement strand
GGGTCGCCGTGCTCGCGCTCGCCGCGCTCGGGTGGGCGATCCCCGGTGGTCCCCTGCGCGGGCCGGGCGAGTCGGTGCTGGCCACGCTCGAGCCGGTGTTCGCGAGCCTGGTGCCGCTGGTCGCGGCGGCGTTCTTCGTCCCGGGCGTCGTGTACGGCGTGCTCGCCGGGACCATCCGCGGCGATCGCGACGTGGCGAGGATGCTCGGCGACTCGATGGCGTCGATGGGGCCGTACATCGCGCTCGCGTTCGTCGCGGCGCAGTTCGTCGCGTGTTTCTCGGCGTCGAACCTCGGCACGGTGCTGGCGGTCTCCGGCGCGAACGCGGTGCGGGGGGTCGGGCTGTCCGGGTTGCCGCTGCTGCTGGCGGTCGTGCTGTTGGTCGCCGCGATCAACCTGCTGGTGGCGTCCGCGTCGGCGAAGTGGGCGGTGCTCGCGCCGGTGCTCGTGCCGATGTTGTTGCTGCTCGGGGTGAGCCCCGAGGGCACCCAGGCGGTGTTCCGGATCGGCGACTCGTGCACCAACGTGATCACCCCGCTGATGCCGTACCTGCCGTTCGTGTTGGCGACCGCGCGCCGGTACCGCCCCGAGGCGGGCACCGGCACGATCGTGGCGCTGATGGTGCCGTACAGCGCCTCGTTCCTGCTCGCGTGGAGCGCGTTGATGGCGGCGTTCTGGTGGAGCGGCGCTCCGATCGGTCCGGGCGTGGGGTTCGCTGCCGCCCCGTGACGTCGGCGCCTTTGCGGTTCGTTGACGAACCGGCGGGCGCGGACGCGGTCCATCTCGACACGGGGTCCACGTGACCCGGTACGGCGCAGCACACGGCTGCTCCGCGGACGGAGGTGTGCGATGGCGCAGCAGAAGCTGGAAGTGACGCAGTGGTGGGGAGAGGAGGTGCTGGACACCGCGGTGTTCACCCCCGCCGACGGCGGGGTGACCATCGGGCTCCGCGACGGGCTGCGGTGGCGGTTCCGGGGGGTCGAGATGGGGTGGGTGCCGCGCGCGGTCGCGCCGGCGCTGCGCGCGCTCGCTCCGGGTTGGTCCGAGGTGTCGCGCGAGCGGGCCACCCACTTCGCGGTGCCCGACGTGGACGAGGACCGGCCGCTGTGTGAGCCCACCGCCGACGGGTGGGTGGTGCGGGTGCCCGAAGGGTGGACCGCCGACCGCCATGGGGAGGAGCTCCACGTCGACGCCGACGGGCTCACGCTCGAGCGGGCGCCGTTCAGGTTCGTGCTGCGCACGGTCGCGGCCGAGCGGCGCGCCGAGACCCGGATGTTGGTCGATCCCGGGTTCCTCGGGGCGGCCGGCTCGGTGTTGCTCGCGGTGGTGACGATCGCGCTGGGCACAGCGCTCGCTCCCCCGGCGCGCGCGGTCGCCACCGGCCTCGATCCCGACCGCCTGATCGACGTGGTGCTCGACCTCCCGCCGCCTCCCGACCCCGCGCCGAGCGGCGGGCGCGATCCGGGCGCGAAGGCGAAGAAGGCGGAGGGGGCCCGACCGAAGACGAAGGTCGTGAAGCCCGGCCGGCCGGGTCGCGGGTCGGCCCAGGAGGCGAAGGCCGCCGGGATCCTCGGCGTGGACGTGCTCGGG
>JBEBJC010001497.1:0-1590 GCA_040080105.1 Myxococcota bacterium | reverse complement strand
GGGACGCGACCGCGGTCGCGGGCTCGCCCCGCAGCTCGAGCGGCAGGCCCACGTTGTCGCGGATCCGCCGCCACGGCAGCAGCGTGGCGTCCTGAAACACGAACGCGATCGGCTGGGGTCCGACGGCCGTGACCCGGACCTCGCCGTCGGTGGGGCGCTCGAGCCCGGCCGCGAGGCGGAGCGCGGTGGACTTCCCACACCCGGACGGCCCGACGATCGCGACCAACTCGCCGTCGGCCACGTCGAGATCGACGCTCGACAGCGCGACGGTGCCGGTGGGGTAGCGCACCGACACCCGGGAGAACGACACGGCAGGCGGCATGCCCGAGGTCCTAACGTTTCCGTCGGTCGATCGAACGGCCGGGTCAGCGGGTGGCGAGCACCCCGCCGGGGTGCACCACCACGTCGGACCAGTCGCCCGCGGGCACGGTCGCGCCGTCCCACACCACCGAACGGGTCAACGTCGCGCCGCGAGCCACCCGCGCGCCCGCCCCGACGATCGAGGTGTCGAGCGTGACGCCGGACAGCTCGGCCCCCGCGCCGACCCACGCCGGGCCGCGGACCGTGGCCCCGTGGACCAGCGCCGGGTCGCCGGTGACCTCGCCGCCCGGGGTGCGCGCCCAGCCGGCGCGCGTGAACGGGTCGAGCGCCGGGACGAACCGCCGCTGGAGCAGCTGGAGGTTCGCGTCGAGGTACGCGGCGGGGTCGCCGGCGTCGAGCCACACGCCGTCGTAGCGGATCGCCCGCACCCTCCGCTGCGGGACCAACGCCTTGTACGCGGTGCGCACGATGTCGGACACCCCGTCGGGGACCAGCGCCAGCGCCTCGCGTGACAGGGCGTGGATCCCGGTGAAGTGGGTCGAGGTGTCCTCGGCGCCGGCGGGGGTCGCGCTCGCGACCTTCACCAACCGGGTGACCACCTGCTCGGCGTCCGCCGCGACCACCCCGTACCGCGGCGCGTTCTCGGGGTCGGACCGCAGCGCCATCGCCGCGCCCCCCGCGGGCACGGCGGCGCGCAGCCGGGTCAGGTCCACGTCGTGCAACACGTCTGCGTTGAGCACCACGAACGTCGGCGCCATCTGCTCGGCGGCGCGCTTCAACCCGCCGCCGGTGCCGAGCACCTCGGGGAGCTCGGTCGACACGGTGACCGACACGCCCTCGCGCGGGCCGGCCCACGCCTCGATCTGCTCGGACAGCCAGTGCGCGTTGATGATCACGTCCCGCAAGCCGTGACGCCCCGCCGCCACGAGTGAGTAGGCCAACAGGGGGACGCCGCACATCGGCACCAGCGGCTTGGGCCGGTGTTCGGTCAGCGGACGGAGCCGGGTCCCGAGCCCGGCGGCGAGCACGAACGCGTCGTACACGATCACCTCGCCGGGAGCGTGCCTCGGGCGGCTCGGCAACTCAACGTCACCGGGGTTTCTTCGGGTACGCTGCGGCTGAGGTGCACTTGCGTCAGCTGCTGTGGGTCGTGGCGATCGGGTGCGGTCCGGGGGAGCCCGCGCCGGGGAAGGGGAGTTCGACCTCGGCGCCGACCTCGGTGCCGACTCCGCCGCCCACCACCCCCCCACCGACGACGCCCACCGACAC
>JBEBJC010000355.1:0-7782 GCA_040080105.1 Myxococcota bacterium | reverse complement strand
GGGCAGCGGTTCGTCGCGGTGCCCGACCCGGGCGCCCCCGCGTGGGCCAACCCGCTCGGGAAGGGCGCGCCGGTGGTGGTCCGGTCGGCCGAGGACGCCGCGCTCGCAGTGGAGGAGGCGCTCGACGCGATCGGCATCGACGCGCTGCTGGCGGACCACGGGCCTCGGGTCGCGCTCAAGACCACGTTCATGGGGGTGAGCACCGCGGCGGACCGCTCCCCCGCCGTGTCGCCGGCCGTGCTCGCGGCGGTCCGCGCCTCCCTCGCCCGACGCGGCGCGAGCGTGGAGGTGCTCGAGGCGCCGAACCTGTACGGGAGGTTCCACGAAGGCCGCTCGGTCGAGGCGGTGGCGCGGTACCTCGGCGTGGCGCGACCGGTGTACGACGCACAAGCCGACCAGGTGCACCACGACTACCTGCGCGGGGTCGGCGAGGACACCGTGTCGGCCCGGTGGCGCGACGCGGACGTGCGCCTGCTGCTGGGCAAGCTCAGGACCCACCCGACCACCGGGATCGTCGGCGGGCTCGACGCCGCCGAGGGCCTCGGCGTGCGCAACGACGATCTGGTGTTCCTGGACCGCCGGGCCGAGCGGCACACCGCCAGCCTGATGGTGCTCGACGCGTTCCCGGCCCACGCGGCGCTCGTCGACGCGCACGACGCCGTCCCGGACGGGCTGATGGGGTTCTTCGGCACGACACACCCGATCCACCCCCGCCGGGTGTACGCCTCGCGCGACGCGGTGGCGCTCGACGTGGTGCTGGCGCGCCACTGTGGGGCCGACCCCGACGACGAGTCGCTCACCGTGCGCCACGCGATCGACTGGTTCGGCGACCCGCGGCCGGTCGCGGTCGACGGCGCCGATCTGCCGATCGCCGGCCTGCGCCTCCCGTCCCACGGCCGCCGCACGGCGCTGCTCGCCCAGCTGGCGTGGCCGGTGTGGGCGACGGCCGGGCTGCGCGGCGCGCTGTTCCTCCCGCCGTTCGACGAGGCCGCGTTCCCGCCCCGCGACCCGAGCCCAGTGGTGGCGGCGCTGCAGCGGGCCGTGCGGAGGGTCGTCGACGACGACGTCGTGCGGGTCGAGGTCCCTGGGCTGCTGCCGACGCGGTTCGATCCGGTGGGTGAGGCCCGGGTGCGGGTGGCCGACGTGGGAGAGGGGCCGGTGACCGTGTTCCTGCACGGGTACCCCGACACCCTGCAGATCTGGGCCAACCTGGTCCCGCGGGTGTCGGGGCGGCGGATCGCGTTCGACTGGCCGGGGCTCGGGTACTCGGATCCGCTCGGGGACACGATGGGACCCGACGCCCTCGCCGACCACCTCGCTGGGCTGCTCACCGCGTGGGGGGTGCCGAGCGCGCGGATCGTCGGCCACGACATGGGCGGCCAAGCGGCGCTCGTGTTCGCCGCCCGCCACCCCGAGCGGTGCTCCGAGGTGGTGGTGATGAACAGCCTGTTGTTCGGGGACGGGGCCACGAGCTGGGAGATCGCGGTGATGCGCCGCGGCGGCCTGGCTGACGCCGCGTTCCGCTGGCTGCCCGGCGTGGTGTACGAGCGGTGTGTGCGGAGCTTCGTCGACGGGCCGCTACCCGACGCGCTCGACGCCGACTTTCGCGGAGCGTTCGCCCACACCCGGGCCCGGTTGGGGCCGATGTGCCGGGCGTACGACCGCGCGCTGCCCGAGCTGCCGCGGCGGTACTTCGAGATCCGGTGTCCGGTGCGGGTCGGGTGGGCTGAGCGCGAGGCCCACTTCCCCCGCTCGCACGGCGACCGGCTGGGGCACCTGCTCGGCGCGCCGGTGACCGAGATCGCCGGCGCGCGCCACTGGATGGCGTGGACCCACCCCGACGCGGTGGCCGCGCTGGTGGAAGGGCGACCATGACCGTGGTGGTGGGAGCGGGCGTGGGCGGGTTGTGCGCGGCGCTGGCCCTCCGCCGCGCCGGGCGCCAGGTGACCGTGTTCGAGGCGCGCCCGACCCCCGGCGGGCTGGCCGGGTCGTTCGAGGCCGGCGGGCGGCTGCACGACGGCGGGCCGTACATCCTGCTCGACGCGCCCGGGCTGCGGTGGGCGATGGGCGAGCTCGGGCTCCGCCTGGACGACGAGGTGGAGCTGATCCGGCTCGAAGAGCCGTACCAGGTCGAGCGCGCCGACGGCTCGGTGGTGCGGGTGTTCCACGACCTCGACCGGACCGCCGACGGGATCGACGCCGACCACCGCGGGGCGGGTGCGCGGTACCGGGCGTTCGTCCACGAGATGCGCGCGAGGTACACCCGGCTCGCCCCGCTGCAGCGGTCGGCGTTCGGCGGCCCGAGCGGGCTGCTCGGCGGCGGGCGGTGGCGCGACACCGCGTTCCTGCTCCGCAGCCTCGGGGACGTGCTCACCCGGGCGGGTCTGCCCGACCCGGTGCGGGACGCGGTGGGCATCTGGACCCACATCGCGGCGCAGCCGCTCGACCGGGCCCCTGCGCCGCTCGCGTTGGTGCCGGCGGTGGTGCACTCCGAAGGTGCGTTCACCGTCCGAGGGGGGCTCGGTCGGCTGATCGACGCGCTGGTCCGCGCGGCGGAGCGAGCCGGGGTCCAGCTCGTGTACGACAGCCCAGTGACCCGGATCGTCCGCGACGGCCGCCGCGTGCTCGGGGTGGAGACCGGGGGACGGCGGGTCGGCGCGGACCTGGTGGTGTCCGACGCGCCAGGCATCACCACCCTCGCCCGGCTGGTCGATCCGCCGGACGCCGTGCTCGCGCAGGCGCTCGAGGAGCTGCCGCTCCAATCCCCCGGGGTGGCGGCCTACCTGCACGCCGACGTGGGGCCGGAGGTCCCGTTCCTCCGGTTCCGGCTCGACGGCGGTGGGTGTCGGGGGCTGCTGTCGCCCGGGGCAGTGGACCCGGAGCGCCGGGGCACCGCGCGGCTGCTCGCGCCCGTCGCGCACGACTGGGCCCAGCGCGTGGGACCGGAGGGCCAGCGCACCCACCTCGACGCGCTGCTGGCCGAGCCGTGGTGGCAGACCGGGCTCGATCGGATCGAGGTGGTCGCGCGCCGGATCCCGGTCGAGTGGGGACGGGCGTTCCACCTGTGGCGGGACAGCATGAACCCCGCGATGACCGCAGCGTTCATGCGGCGCGGGAGGCTGCCGCACCGCGCGCCGATCGCGGACAACCTGTGGCTGTGCGGGTCGTCCACCCACCCTGGTCAGTGGGTCAGCTTCTGTGCGATCTCGGGCGTGTTGGCCGCTCGCGCAGCCACCGCCCGCTGATCAGGCCTCGGGCGCCTCGAGAGCCTTCTTCACCGCCCGAGGCTTCGCCTTGGTCGACTTCTTCGGCTTGCCCACGGGACGCGGCGGCGGCGGCGGGGGCTCGGGGGCCTTCTTCTTGCCCTTTGCCGCGGCACTGGACTTCGCCGCAGCTCCCTTCTTCTTCGCGGGAGCCTTCGCCGGCGCCTTCTTGGCCTTCGGCGCCTCCTCGGCCTCGGCCGACTTCGCGGCGGCGCGGGAGCCCGCCTTCTTCTTCGGCTTGGCGGCTGCCTCTTCGCCCTCCTCCCCTTCGGCCTTCTTCACCTTGCCGGGGCGCTCCGGCCGCTCGGGGAACTCGAACCCGTGCTTGCCCGTGGGCTTTCGGATCAACATCCCGCGGAACGGTCGGCCGCGACGGGAGGTGAACCCTTCGATCAGCGGGGTGCGCGCCTCCTCGCCGAAGAACGCGACCACCTCCTCCGGCTCGAGGTCGCGCTGGCACACCTTCTTCGGTAGCTGCGGCCCGACCTTCTCCTCGCCGGCGAGCACCTTCGCGCACACCCACCGGTGGGTGGTCTCGACCACCTCGCACCCCGGGTGGACGACGCAGTCGAACGCCTTGCCGATCACCTGCTCGGGGACCGCCTCACCCGCGTCGCTGGTCGCCGCGCCGAACTTGGTGTCGAGCACCCAGCTGCCCTTCTCCTCGTCGCGCTTGAGGGTGAGCGTGCCCTGGATCAGCTCCCGCCCGCTGCGATCGACGAACCCGTCGATCGGGCCGACGGTGCGCTCGTCGAGCAGCCGCCGGGCCAGGTTCCGGTCGATGTACCGACCGAACCGGTCCTTCCACAGGATGAAGTCACACTTCTTGTCTTCGGGCGTGTTGTCGAGGCACCGGTAGCCCCACACGCTCTCGACCACGTCCTTGCCGCAGTTCGGGCACTTGCCGACCGGCGGCTCCTTGCCGTACAGCTCGTCGTACTCGAACCCCTTGAGCGCGTTCGTGATCTCGAGCGTGTAATCGACCAGCGCGGTGCGCACGGCGTCCCGCTTGCGCGAGCCGTTCGCGACCTCGTTCAGGGCGTGTTCCCACTCGCCGGTGAGGCGCGGCGACGCGAGCCCGTTCGCGTTGACCCGCTCGAGCACGTCCATCAGCCGCATCGCCTTGCTCGCCGGGACCAGCTTTCCGCCCACGCGCCGCGAGTAGCCGGTCGACACCAGCCGCTCGATCGTGTCGGCGCGGGTCGCCGGGGTGCCGAGCCCTCGCTCCTTCATCGCCTCGGACAGCTCTTCGGCGTCGACCCGCTCGCCGGCCGTCTCCATCATCCGGAGCAGCTGGGCTTCGGAGTACCGCGGGGGCGGCTTGGTGGCCTTGTCCTCCACCTGGAACTCGCGCCGGTCCACCGTGACGCCGGTGGGCTCGTCGTTGCCGGGGACCAGCGGCGGCAGCGAAGTACCGGCGCCCGCCTCCTGCCCGAGCGCCTCGAGGAACCCGGGGATCTCGAGCATCTTCGCGCTGGCGCGGAACCGAGCGGGCTTGGTCGCGGTGGGAACGTCGACGAACCGCTCGACCGTGGCCCAGGTCGCCGGGCCCATCAGCGCCGCCAGGAACTGGCGCACCGCGAGGTCGAACACGCGCCGGTCGTCGCCGGACAGGTCGGGCGGGACCGGGTTGCCGGTCGGCACGATCGCGAAGTGGTCTCGGACCTTGGTCGAGTCGAGCACCTTGTCGAGGTTCTGCGGGCCGGACGCCTCGATCTCGCCCGAGATCCGCGCCAGGTCGGCCCAATCCGCGCCCGGCAGCCCCTTCAGCGCCCCGACGAGCTGGGTGACCACCGGACCGTAGTCTTCGGGGAGGTGGCGCGAGTCGGTACGCGGGTAGGTCAGCACCTTGTGCCCCTCGTACAGCCGCTGGGCGGCGTCGAGCGTGCGGCGCGCCGACATCGAGTACCGTCGGTTCGCCTCGCGCTGCAGGCTCGTGAGGTCGAACGGCAGCGGCGGCGACTGCTTCGACTTCTTGCGCTTCTCGGTAGCGTCCGGGGTGGGCGCGGCCTCGAGCGCCGCCACGATCCGGTCGACCTCGGCCCGCTCGAAGATCCGGCTCGGCTTGCGGTCGGAGATCGACTCCTCTTCCTCGGCCCCTTCTTCGACCACCACGCCGCGCTTCGGGTCGTGGAACCGGGCCTCCCACTGCTGGGCGGTGGCGCCGTGCGCGAAGGTGGCCACGATCTCCCAGTACGGGACCGGGACGTGGGCCAGGATCTGGCGTTCGCGCGCCACCAGGATGTTCAGCGTGGGGGTCTGCACCCGACCGGCGGACCACGCCTCGCGCTCGTGCCGGGTCTTCAGCCGCTGAGTCAGCGCGCGGGTGGCGTTCATCCCGACGAGCCAGTCGCCGACCGAGCGCAGCCAGGCCGCGTCGGCCAACGCGTCGAGCTCGGAGCCCGGCCGGAGGTGGTCGAACGCGTCCCGGATCGCCTGCTTCGTCATCGATTGCAGCCACAGGCGCTGCTGCGGGAGCTGCTCGAGCGAGCAGAACTCGACGATCCGGCGATAGATCAGCTCACCTTCGCGGCCGGCGTCACACGCGTTGATGATGCCTTCGATGTCCTTGCGGGTGCCGAGCTTCTTGATCTTGTCGAGGCGCTTCTTCTGACCCTCGCGCGGCCGCAGCTGGAACTGGGTCGGGATGATCGGCAGGTGCTTGATCTCCCACGAGCGCCAGACCTTGTCGTAGTCCTCCGGCTCGGACAGCTCGAGCAGGTGGCCCACCGCCCAGGTGACGACGAACTCTTCGCTCTCGAGGAACTCGTCTTCCTCCACGAACCCACCGAGCGCCGCCGCGATGTCTCGTCCGACGGACGGCTTCTCGGTGATCACCAGACGCTTGCCCACCGGTCCCCCAATCCACACGGCCATTAGACCTCGGACCGCGGTCCGGCAAGCCCACATTCGGAGGCGACAAAAATAACCCGCCCAAAAAGCCGACAAACACACGCGCTGTTTCGACGGTGTATGATGGCTCATCTTGAACCTCTTCGACGTGGCCTTCCACCACGCCAGCCCCCATGGCGTGCTGTCGGCCGTCCACATCCCCGATTCACCGGACCCGGTTCCGGAGGTGGTGCTCGCGCAACTCCCTCCGGCCGAGGCGGCGTTCGCACGGGAGCAGCGGGGCTACCGTCAGGTGTCGTACGTGGGCGGGCGCCTCGCGCTGCGGCACGCGGCGGCGCAGCTCGGGTTCCAGGTCCCTCCGATCCTGACCGACGCGCGCAGCCGACCGGTGTTGCCGAGCACGCTCTCCGGGAGCATCTCGCACAAGCGGGACCTCGCGATCGGGATGGTGTCGTCGGCGAGCCTCGGCACCCTCGGCGTCGATCTCGAGGACTACGCGCCCCACCGGCCCGCGATCGCGTCGCACGTGCTCACCGAGGCAGAACAAGCCCAGATCGCCGAGCTCCCGGACTCGCGACGGTGGATCGCGCTGCTGGTCCGGTTCAGCATCAAGGAGTCGATCTACAAGGCCCTCGATCCCTACGTGAACCGATACGTCGGGTTCCACGAGGCCGAGGTCGATCCGGATCTCCAGGGCGCTGCTCGGGTCGCGCTGCGTCTGGCGAACGGAGAAGGTCCGTTCACGGTCGACGCGCGCTACGAATGGCTGCACGGAAGGCTGCTCACCTCGGTCCGAATCCGGCGCGGGTGATCACGGGCGCCCGGTTACGGCGCGCAGTACCTTGCCGCGGAGCGATCCGCCCAGTACCATCCGGGCCGAGCGGCGCTGCCGCAGGAGCGATGGATGGGCGAGACCGACACCCGGTCGACCAAGCAGCTGTTCAACGACTGGCGAAAGGGCGACGCCCAAGCTGGTCAGATGATGGCCCAGCGGTTTGCGGACTGGTACTACGCGATCACCACGAGCCGGCTCGGCGAGTCTCGGGGACGAGGCCCGTGTGACCTGGCCTGCCGCCGGTTCGGCGAGGGCATCGTCAGCGTGAACGACGCGCGCAACCTGATCGGTTGGGCGCACGAGATCGTGCTGAAGGAGCTGCAAGGCGCCGGCAGCCGCGCCATGGACGGCAACGAGCCCAACGCCTACACGGGCGACAAGCAGCCGAAGGACCTGCTCACGCGGGCGCGGATCGCGCTCCCCGCCGAGCTCAAGCTGCTGGAGACGAGCTACGGCGGCCGGGCGTCGAAGGAGGAGGTCGACGCGCTCGCGAACCCGCTCGGCGGGAACCCGATCGGCATCCTGCGCGCCCGATACCGGGTCAAGCAGTGGATGCGCGATCAGGAAGGCGTGCCGTTCGAGGTCGCGCCGGAGAACCCGGTCCTCGATCGCGCTCCGCTGCCGCTGTACGAGTCCGGGCGGATGGCGACTCCCCAGGAGGAGCTGAACTTCGAGCAGTGGATGATCTCGGACCTCGACCTGTGCCGGGACATCGCCGAGTTCGCGCACTTCGCGATCGCGTTGCGCGGAGGCTTGCCGTCGACCGAGGCGAAGCGCAAGCCGGCCCCGCCGCCGCCGGTGCCGACACCGCCCGCGCACCATGCTCCGGCC
>JBEBJC010001496.1:0-1593 GCA_040080105.1 Myxococcota bacterium | reverse complement strand
GCCGCCGCACAACGCCAGTCCACCCTCAACTTCCAGCCACGAGACGCTCGCTCACTGAATTCTCGCCTCTTGTGTCTCATTCTTGTTGACACGTACCGCCAGGCTTCGGATCTCCTACGCTGGGTGCAGGAACAACTGTCGCCGGCCAACGGTTCAAGCGGGCCGGGGGGCTGCACGAATGTGTTGGCGCCCACCAGGGTGGATCGCCCCGAAACTGGCCCCCCGAGTCCCAAACCCACTGACCGCAGCCGTCCGGTGACGATCCCACGAACCCGCGGCGCGGCCACGGGGCGGTCCTTCGCCTGGTTCGGCAGCGCCAGCACCAGCGGCTCGTGCCCGGTCACGGTCGCCTCCGGGAACGCCCGCCTAGTGGCAGCTACGAGGTTCGCCGCCTGGCGTCCGTCGTCGTACCCGTTGCGACGAGGTTGCGAGCGACCTCGTCGAGGATCTCGTCCGACCAGTACGCCTGGTAGAGGTCCGCCGCTGCCGCGCGCAGGAGAGTGTCGCGGAGGGTGAACGGCAACAGGACGTTCGCGTCCAGCACGACCCTGAACGGCGCAGGAACCATCGCTACGACTACTCCAGTTCGGAGTAGCCGCCCACGGCTTCGCTCGCGGCGGTGAGCTCATCGAGCGCCCGCCCCCGGTCCGCGTCGCGAGCTGCCTTGAACGCGAGGACGTCTTCGATCTTCAGGCGTCGGTGCTTGCCGGTCCGCGAGAACGGCAGGCGACCCTCGTCGAGGAGGCGCACGAGGTACTGGCGCGACACGTTGAGGAGGTCGGCCGCCTGCTGAGTCGTGAGGGCGCGGCCGACAGGGACCACGGTGATGGCGTCGCCGCGGGCCAGGACCTCCGCGACGCGGACGAGGACATGGAACACCGCCTCCGGGACGTCGACACGAACGCCGTCCGGGTCGACGAGCTGGCAGCCGTGCGCTCGCCGCCGAGGGCGATGCGCCAGACCATCGAGGGCGGAGGACAGCGCGACGACGCCGGCGCGCTGGTCGTCGGGGATCCGGACGGGCGTCATGCGCCGCACGTCGTCGGCGAGGGCCTGCTCCACGGTGCACCTCCTCGCCGAGCGTATGCACGAAACGACCCAACCGCAACTCCGAAACGACCCAACTGCAACCATGGTCGAGTATCTCGGCGAGGATCGGCTCCTGTTCGAAGCAGCTCCAGTTCTGATCTCCTTCGCGCGGCGGAGGCGCATTTGATCGCCGAGCGGGCTCGGCATTGGTGGCACACCTCCCGTGGCTGGGGCTCGCCGCCGCTGCGCGCGAGCCCACCGACCCGACCGAGAGCATGCGCACGGTCGCCCGCGCGATCCGCGACGGATGCGGTGCCGTTCGTGGTGATGGGACACAGCCACCACCCGATCGAGGAGCTCGACCCGACCGGTGGGTTCCTGAACAGCGGCCACTGGGTGCCGACCGAAAAGGAGCGCGCGTTCACCCACGTGCGGATCGAGCGGGCCGATCGAGGGGTCCGCGCCGTGTCGGCGGGGGTGTCGAACCGCGGCCAGGTGGTGGAATCCGCGGTCAACCCGGTCGACGGTGGTGGAATCCGCGACCGACCCCGATCGACGGTGGTG
>JBEBJC010001495.1:0-1594 GCA_040080105.1 Myxococcota bacterium | reverse complement strand
GCCGCCGGGGCCGAACACCCGACGACCGCGGTCGCCGGGTCCCCGAGGCCGTCACCGTCCGGATCGGCGCACCACGCGCGTTCGTCCGCCTGGGCCGGGTCGTGGTCGTCGCAGTCGGCCGGGCGCTCGACGCCGTCGCCGTCGAGATCCCAGCGCGCGTCGCGCTCGGCCGCGCCGATCCACCCACACCCGGCGAGCCCGAGGATCACGACACGAACCACGCGAACAACAACCCGACCGCCGACGACGCCACGACCAGCGCCAGCATCAGCGCCCACACCCGCGCCACCGTGACCCACCGGCGCGGCAACATCGCGTCGAGCCGCTTCACCACGTCGTGCGCAGGGGGTCTGGCCACCGGGTTCGCCCGCAGGAGCTCGTCGATCAGCGCGATCAACCGCGGCGGGACATCGGGGAACCGCTCGACCAGCGGGGGATAACGCTCGGACCGCGCGGCCTCGTAGCAGGCCAGCGCGTCGAGCCCGGCGAACGGGCTGCGTCCGGCGAACATCCAATAGGCGAGGCACCCGAGCGCGAACAGGTCGGTGGTCGGGTCGACCGTGCCGGGGTTCCGCTGCTGCTCGGGTGACTGGAACGAGGCGCCGCCGAGGGACGCCCCCGAGCTGCTGATCGCGCCGCCCTCGCGGAACAGCGCGAACACGACCGCGGCCACCCCTGGCAACCCGACCCGGGCGAACGGCCCGCCGCGATCCTCCACCACCACCACGCCGGGCTGCAGCAGCCCGTGGGGGGTGCCCTCGGAGTGGAGCGCTGCCAGCCCGGCCGCCACGTCGCGCAGCACCTCGAGCCGCTGCTCGAGCGGCGGCGCCGCCTTTCGCCAACGCTCCAGGCTGGTCCCGGTCGAGTCGGCGCACACCACGCCGGGCAGCCGCAGCACCGGCACCACGTCGCGCACCGACAGCAGGTTCGGGTGGACGATCCGCTGCAGATCCGCCTCCTGCAGCCGTTGGAGCAGGTTCGGGTGCTGCATCGCCACCACGTCCATCAGGTGCAGACGTCCATCCGGCGCGCGCACGCGATACCGCTCGGCGATCCCGAGGTGACCAAGCGCCTCGAGCACCGTGTACCCACTCCACGACTCGCCGACCTGGGTCAGCGTCTCCATCCTGGCGCCCCGCTGCGCGATCGTACCGGAGCCGCCCGCGCCGCGCACCTACCGCTCGGTGGGCGCTCCCTCCGGGATCACGGCGCAGGCAAACAAGAACCCCGAGCACCTCAGCGAGACGACGCCGTCGGCCGGCACGGTCACCCGTCCTGCGACCCGCGCCTCACCGTCGTCCCAGCGCGCATGGATCGAGTACTCACCGATAGGAACTGGCTCATCGGCCTGCACCCGACGGCCCGAGGGCGCGACGAGCCACACCTCCGCCGCGTCACCTCGCACGTCGAGCCGCGCGGCTGGTGGATGCGCGGGTGTCGGGGGTGGCGATACCGGCGACGGGCGCGGACGCTCGGGAACGGGCTCGGCGGGCGCTGGCTCCGGCGCGCTCGGAGCCGCGGGCGCGGTCGCGGGCGCCGGCGCAGGGGGAGGGAGGGGCGTCGGAGCGAACAGCCACCGACCGGCCGCGGCCGC
>JBEBJC010001494.1:0-1595 GCA_040080105.1 Myxococcota bacterium | reverse complement strand
GGGGAGGCGACCGCCCGGACCCCGGCCGCCGACGCGAACGTCAGCGGGCGCGGGTCGAGCGCGCCCAGCTGCTCGCGGTGCCACCGCAGCGGCTTCTCGGTGTGGACCGCCCCCTCGGACGCGAGCAGGTGGAGCACCGACACCGGCGCGGCGGGAGGCGGCGCGGGGCGGGTCCGCGCGACCTCGTCCTGCGCGGACCGCAGCGCGCGCTCGGGCGCACACCCGAGCTGCTCGAGCGCCCGCGCCAGCGCCAGCGCCGCCACCGCCTCCGGCCCCGGCGCCGTCACCCGGGGCGCGACCACCGCGTCGAGCACCACCCACGGCGTCCCGAGCGCGTCCCACGGCGCCGCGCGGGCGACCGCGTCGGCGAGCTCGGCCAGCTCGGCTTCGGACAGCGCCGTGCGCCCCCGCGCGTCCCACGCCGCCGCGCGCGCCGGGCCCGACACGCCGAACCGGGCGCGGGCCACCTCGGCGTCGCGGCACACCGCGACCACGACCCGCTCGCCGGGCGACAGCGGCGCCCACGCGAGCTCTCCCGGGTCGGGGTACGCCGCCATCGCCGCCTCGGGCGTTTCGGCGCGCGCGTCCTCGATCGGCGTGGTGACGAGCCACCCCGGATCGACCGCGAACCGCGACAGCTGCTCCAGCGCCCACGCCCCGCTCGCCTCGGACACCACCACCCGCGGGCCGAGCGCGGTGGCGATCGGCCGCCGTCCCACCAGGTCGTCGACGTACAGCGCGCCGGGTTCGCGGGGCGACTCCGGCTGAGACATCGGGCGGGTCGGGGGGTAGTGCTCGCGCAGCGCGTCGACCGACACGAGCTCGCGCTCGGGGTACCGCAGCGCGGTGAGCGCCCCGCCGAAGCAGCACCCCGTGTCGATGTCGAGCGTGCCGTGGTTCCACTCCGGCACCACCACCGGCACGTGCCCGTGCACCACCAGGGCGTGGCCGCGGTAGTTGCGCGCCCAGTCGAGGCGCACCGGCAGGCCGTACGCGTCGGTCTCGCCGTTGGTCTCGCCGTACATCGCGAAGCTCCGCACCGGGCCGCTCGAGCGGCCGTGCATCCCCTCGGGCAGCCCGGCGTGGGCCACCACCAGCGCGCCGCCGTCGAACACCGCGTGTGACGGGAGCTGGTCGACGAACCCGGCCACCCGCTCGCGGAACGCGGCGTCGCGCGACTCGAGCTGGGCGAGCGTCCGGTCGAGGCCGTGGGACGGCTTCACCTTCTCGCCCCGCAGCGCTCGACCGAGCTTGTAGTCGTGGTTCCCGACCACCACGTGCGCGCGCCCGTCCTCGACCAGGTTCATCACCCGCTCGAGCACCGCGGGGCTGTCGGGCCCGCGGTCGGTGAGGTCCCCGACGAACACCAGCGTCCGCCCTTCGGGGTGCACCGCGGACGGCCGCTCGCCCGCCACGAGCTGCCACCCGAGCGCGACCAGCAGCTCGCGCAGCTCCTCGTCGCACCCGTGTACGTCGCCCACCAGGTCGAACGGCCCGGTGGCGCCCCGCCGGTCGGACGACATCGGGTCGCGCGCGATCTCGGCCGCGTCGATCGCGTCGCCGACCAGCGTGTGGACCGCGCGGAACCCGCGCTC
>JBEBJC010000354.1:0-7797 GCA_040080105.1 Myxococcota bacterium | reverse complement strand
GGTGCGCGGGGGGCGCGCGTGGGTGGGGTCGCTGTCGGCCGACGCGGAGGGCCACACCGAAGGCGACGACGTTCACGTGGTCGTCCGGTCGTACGACCTCAAGTTCTGGCGCGACGACGCCGGGCCCGCTACCGTCCAGCGGGTGTTGCCGCTCGGCGATCGGGTGAGGGTGGAGGTCGAGTTGGACGCTGGAGGTCCGCTGTTCGCGCAGTTCCCTCGCCGATCGTCCCTGCTCGCCGGCGTGGAGCCGGGCGCGCGGATCGCGGTGCAGATCACCCACGCGCGCACCTTCCCGGCGACGCCGTGACCCACCCGTCGCTGCACGTGCCGGATCTCCTGGCCGACGTGCTCGGGCACGTGTGCCGCCACCTCGACCTCGAGGAGTCCGCGTCCGGGCTGGTGCTCGCGCTCGACCGGTGGCTCCCGGTCACCGGGATCGCGTTCCGCCGCCTGGACCTCGAGCGGGCCCACCTCGAGACGGTGGCGGTGTCCGGCCTGCAGGCGGCGCTGGGCGAGCGGACCGGCCTGCCTGGCTCGCGCCGGGAGGAGCTCCGCGCGTTCGCCGCCTCGGGCCGCTCGGTGGTGTGGAACGACCGCGGCGAGACGTCGCTCGGGCGGGCGATCGTCCCGGAGAGCGTGCGCGGACCGGTAGCGGCGGTGCCGCTGGGCGCGCCCGACGGTGCGTACGGGGTCGCGGTGATCGGGGGCGACCTCCTGTCGTGGGCCGACGTGGTGCAGGCGCTGGTCGAGCCGCTGACCGCGGCGATGGAGAACGACCTGCGGATCCGGGAGCTGTCGCGGCTGCGGGAGCGCGCGGAGGCCGATCGCCGCGCGCTGCTCGACCGCCTGTCGCGCGAGGACGTAGCCGACGCGGTGGTCGGCGCCGACACCGGCTTGCGCGAGGTGATGACCCGGGTCGACCAGGTCGCCCCGACCGACGCGCCGGTGCTGGTGCTCGGTGAGACCGGCTCGGGCAAGGAGGTCGTGGCGCGGGCGCTGCACAACCGGTCCCGCCGCGCCGACGGCCCGTTCTTGCGAGTCAACTGCGGGGCGATCCCCGCGGAGCTCGTGGACTCGGAGCTGTTCGGGCACGAGAAGGGCAGCTTCACCGGAGCGATCGCCCAGCGCAAGGGGTGGTTCGAGCGCTCGGACGGCGGCACCCTGTTCCTCGACGAGGTCGGAGAGCTGCCGGCGGCCGCCCAGGTGCGGCTGCTGCGGGTTCTGCAGGACGGCACGTTCGAGCGGGTCGGGGGGCAGCAAATCCACACCGCCGACGTCCGGATCGTCGCCGCGACCCACCGCGACATGGGCCAGCTGGTGCGGGACGGGCGGTTCCGACAAGACCTGTGGTACCGGATCGCGGTGTTCCCGATCCGCCTCCCCTCGCTGCGCGAGCGGCAAGCCGACATCCCGGTCCTCGCCCGCCACTTCGCCGCGCGGGCCGGCACCCGGCTGTTCGGTCGCCCGCTGGTGCCGACCGAGGCCGAGCTCGCCGCGCTGCGGTCGTGGGACTGGCCGGGGAACGTGCGCGAGCTGATGGCGGTGATCGAGCGCGCGGCGATCCTCGGCGACGGAGAGTGCCTCGCGGTGGACACGGCGCTGGGGGTCAACGATCGGTCCGATCGAGCCGAGCGGTCCGAGGCGGCACCGGACCACGACCGCGCAGCGATCGAGGCCGCGCTGCAGCGGTGCCTCGGGCGGATCGAGGGGCCGTTCGGCGCGGCGGCCGCGCTCGGGGTGAACCCGCACACGCTCCGCTCGCGGATGCGGCGCCTCGGCATCGACTGGTCTCAGTTCCGCCGCGGCGCGGTCACTCGATGAGGCCCGGCGTGCCCACGGTGTACTCCTCGCACAGCGCCCGCAGCGCGGTGGTGAGCGCCGAGCCGGTGGGCGCGTCGAGCACCCCGACGGTCTCGCCGTCGCCTGCCAGGATGTGGTCTTCGATGTACGCGAGGTTGTCGTTCTTGTACGTGGTCGCGGCGCCGCTGCTGTAGAACACGCCGTACACGTCGATCGGGCCCCAGGTGCCCGCCTCGGCGAGCGCGCGCGCCTGATCGGTCCACTGCGACTCGGTGCTCGGGTTCGGGACGGTGCTGGTGCTGCTGCGGCGCCACACGCCGTTCGCTCCCTCACACCGCGCCTGGCTGCCGTAGCTCGACCCGAGCGAACACGCGCCACCGACGGCGGAGGCCCCACCTTCGGCGCCGTTGTCGGACGGGAGGCAGCTGTACGTCGGGCTCCTGCCGCCGCTCGAGACCCAGCGCCCGCCCACGTTGGTGCACCCGACCGAGGTGGTCTGGCTCGCCAGCAGCCCACACCGGTTCGAGCTGTCGCCGGTCACCCACCGCTGGAACGGGGTGGCGGTCGCGCTGGTCGACTTCACCGACGAGCAGCCCGAGTTGTTGGTCCACGGCGCGCCGTCGGTGATGAAGATGATCGCCTGGCCGATGCCCTCCGGAGGCTCCGACGCGCTGTTCAGGAGGTCGACCGCCGCATACATCCCCGACGAGTGTGAGGTGCAGTAGCCGCCCACGCAGATCCCCGAGTTGCTGTACGAGGTGGTGGGGCTGATCGCCGCGACCGTGTCGTACAGGTCTCCCGGCGCTTCCGAGTACGACTTCAGCGGCATCACCGTATTGTCGATGTTGGCGAACTTCACGTAGGCGCCGCGGGTGCTGGGGTGCGCGTTCGACTCGATGCAGTCGACCAGCGCCATGTTCGCGGCCTTCGAGTTCGTGATGTCGGTCGAGCTCATCGACGGCGTCACGTCCTGCACGATCACCAGGTCGGGGGCGCGCCCGGGCACCACCGAGGCGCCGGCCTTCGAGGTCCGGGCCACCGCGACCACGTCGACCCCGAACAGCGCGGCGAACGACAGGTCGACGTCGGTGGACGCGGTGACCGCGACCGCGTTCGGACCCTTGTCGGTCGGCACCGTGGTCGACCACCCGGTCCCGCCCGTTCGGTCGTAGTAGCCGACCACCACCGCGTCGATCGTGAACGCGAGGCCGTTGACCCGCAGCTCGGACGCGTACGCCTCCGCCCGCGCGATCGCCAGCGCCTGCGCGGCCGCGATCTCCTCGGCGGTGCGCGGGGTGCCGGACAGCGCCGACGCTGCGGCGAGCGCCGCCTCGTCCGCCGCGGCGCGGACGGCGGACTGCGCGACCGAGACCTGGCCCCAGTCCACGCCCATCGACACGAACCCGAACATCGCGGGCAGCGACAGCGCGAACACGCTGGACACCGAACCCCGCAGGCGGGACACACGGCGAGGTTGCTGGGACATGGGACCTCCGAACGTCATTCGCAGGGGAGATTTTGCGCCATCGAGACCATCCGGAGGTCGAACTCCTCCGGACCTGGAACCAGCGGGAAGATCCGCGTGTGCGCGATTTCCGTGTCGATCACCACCGCGTAGGTGCACGGCGTCCCGGTGGCGGGGATCCGCTCGACGGTGGGCGTCACGACGAGACCGGTGTAACCGAGCGACGTCAACGCAGCCTCGGCGCTGCTCTTCGCCGACGCGATGCAGTCGGCGCACACCCCGATCCCTTCGGCTTCCCCTGGGTGTTGCATCCCGCCAGCGCGGCTGGCCTCGCGCATCCCGTTCAGCACCAGCGACTCGCGCCAGAAGTACCAGCCGTAGTCCATCAGTCCGGAGAGGATCGCCACCAGAATCGGTGCGACCAAGGCGAATTCTATTGCGTTTGCGCCCCGTCTGGAGCGCCGCGGCTCGCGGCCGTTCGGTCGGTTGTCATGGTTCCGTGTCATCGAGATCCCCTTAAGGTGTCCCTCGGCCCCTGGCGCGCGTCTGCGGGTGCACTCCGGTTACACGACCCCCAAGCGCCGACTCACGACGGGAACCCCTGTCGGGCCGACCCTCACCCCTCCCTGCGAGTCCCCACTCGTTCACGTCGCGATGACAATCGACCTTGCCCGATCACCATCAGTGACGTCAGGGAGAGCGTCGATCCGGCCGGGCGCCGATCGGTTAGCGGGGCGCGGTGTCGAACCTCGTGCTGGTCGGGGCGTGTCTGGTGCTGGGGGCCCTCCTCCGGCGGCTGCCGACGTTCCCCGCCGACAGCTCGCGAGCGCTGAACGCGTTCGTGCTGTACGTGGCCCTGCCAGCGCAGATCCTGGCGAAGATGCGGGGCGTGAGCCTGTCGACCGCGGCCCTCCTGCCGGCGTCGATGGCGTGGGTGCAGCTCGGCCTCGTCGCGGTCCTCGTCACCGGGGTGGGCCGCGCCCTCGGTTGGCCCCGGCCGGTCCGCGCTGCGCTGATGCTCACCGCAGGGGTGGCGAACACCTCGTTCGTCGGCTGGCCGTTGATCGAGGCGTTGGTCGGGCCCGAGGGGCTGCCCACCGCGATCCTGTGCGACCAGCTCGGCTCGTTCGTGGTCGTGTCCACCGCGGGCGTGGCGATCGCCGCGTGGGGCACCGGCGAGCGCGCGTCGCTCCGCAACCTGTCGCGCGGCCTCCTCCGGTTCCCCGCGCTGTATGCCCTCGCGGGCGCGCTCGCGCTGCACGGGATCTGGCTGCCGCCGGCGCTGACCGAGGTGTTCGACCGGCTGGGGGCCACGCTCACCCCGCTGGCGCTCGTGTCGGTGGGCCTGCAGCTGCGGGTCGGCGGCGCGTCGAGCGACGTGCCCCCGTTGGCGGTGGGGCTCGCCACGAAGCTCGTAGCTGTGCCGTTCGCGCTGCTCGGGTTGTACCTCGCCGTGGGCGTCGACCCCGGGCTGCCGCTGCGGGTGACCGTGCTCGAGGGCGCGATGCCGCCGATGATCACCGGCGCGATCCTCGCCGCCGACCGCGGGCTCGCCCCCACCCTCGCGAACCGTATGGTCGGGATCGGCATCCCGCTCGGGGTGGCCACCGTGGCCGCGTGGTCCGTGGCGCTCGCCCGCTGGGTCGGGTGACCGCCGTCTCTGGTAGGCTGCCCGCGAGGGAGGTCGAGTGGCGATCCTGGCGGGAGAAGCGCTGCGGGCGGAGATCGCGAGCGGGCGGATCACCATCGATCCGTACGACCCGGGGTTGGTCGGGCCCGCGTCGGTCGACCTGCGGCTGGGTTCCACGTTCCGCGCGTTCCGCCCCGCGCGGCGGGTGGTGCGGGTCGACGCCCGGTCGGACTACCGCGACACCAGCGAGAAGGTGGTGCTGGGCGACGGCGAGACCCTGCTGCTGATGCCCCAGGAGACGTTGCTCGGGCTCACGATCGAGCGGATCCGGCTCGCGCCCGACCTGTGCGGTTGGCTCGAGGGTCGGTCGCGGTTCGCCCGGATCGGCCTGCTGGTTCACATCTCGGCCGGGTTCATGCAGCCGGGCCTCGCGAACCACCAGGTGCTCGAGCTCACGAACTTCGGGCCGAATCCGCTCGAGCTCGTGCCCGGCACGCCGATCTGCCAGTTCATCTTCCAGCGCACCGAGGGCAGCGCTCGGTATGCCGGCACGTTCGCCGACCAGGACGGCGACGCCTGGTGATCAGCGCCTGAGGGCGGTCATCACCGACTCGAGATTCGACGCCGGGTACAGCAGGTCGATCCCACACGGCAGCTCCCGCAACGCCGCGATCGCCGCCCGCACGTGGTGCGCGGGGATGATCGAGCCGTGTTGCGGCAGGATCGCAGTGATCGGGAACGGATCGATCTTGTGGAGGAACCCGCGCATCGCCCGGTTCGAAGCCATGTAGAACACGTGGAACGGCACCATCGTGCGCCAGTGGGCTTCCCAATCGTCGACCACGAGCCGCCAGTCGCGCTCGATCGCCGCCCCGATGTCACTCGAGAACAAGAACCCGGAGGTCTCGTCGAACGTGGTGCACGCCTCGGGGAAGTGGAGGAACGGGCTCGTGAGGAACCCCAGCACCTTGCCCGACGGGAGCTCGAGCACCGTGCTGTCGGTGGGCGACACGTCGATCCACGCCACGTCGGGCGAGAACCCGTAGTACGGCAACAGCACCCGGGTCCGAGGGGTGCAGATCAGCACCAGGTCCGGGTTGATCCGCAGCCACGCCGGGATCGAATCACACAGGTCCGGGTCCTGGTGGTGCAGGATCAGGTGGGTGACCCGCGTCGGGTCGACGATCCGGGACACCCGCTCGCGCACCTGGGCGAAGTGGTGCGCCTCGCTCCCCGGATCGACCAGCACCACCACGTCGCCGTCGACGATCAGGTACACGTTGCACCGGAACGGGCTGTCTTCCTGTGAGCCCACCCAGTACACGGAGTGGGCGGGCGAGGTGTACAGCGGGACCGGCGCGCTCTGGTCGACGCGCGCACCCACCAGGGAGGGGACGTGATCCACGGCGGCCCCCTTCACTGCGCCATCGCCAGGCGCAGGTACTCCCGCAGCCGGAACCGCAGGTACCCGATGTTCCCGTCGGCCGACAGGAACACCCCCACGAACGTGCCCGAGCCGTGGTGGACCTTGATCAGCACGTAGCCGCGGGAGGCGCTGATCAACACCTCGTCGTTGCTGCCGAAGTCGACCGGGCCCCCGAGCCCCTCGTACATCTGGTGCCAGGAAGACACGAGCTGCCGCAGCGGTTGCTCGACCGCCGCAGGCTCGATCGCCCCCCACCGGCGCACGGCCAGCGGCCCGCCGCGCACCGAGCCGACCACCGCCGCGATCACGCCGGGGATCTCGTCGCGAATCGAGTCGAACAGTTGGTCCACCGCCACACGACCTCCGCGGAGCTCGCCTGCTGCCCGCTCCGGATGATTCGCCAATTCAGCATCTCATGGAGGCGCCGGATCGAGCGCCCAGGTACAAAGTGATCATCTCACAAACCGCGAGCGGCGGGTGTAACCGCGGGGAAACCGCACGGGTTGCGGATCGAGCTGATTTCTGCTCCGAGCCCCTAAAGTCGGAGGCGCGTCGGCCGAACGGAGGACCCTGGTCGATGGAAGGGAGGGGCCCGGTGTTTGGCCAACAGGCTGCGTGGACTCGCCTGCTGTGGAACCTGTTCGGCTCGCCCGACGCTCCGCCCGGGACCGAGCCGCCGCCTCCCGCCACGTTGTTGGCTGGCCGGTACCGCCTGGACGGGCGACTGGGCGACGGTGGCGCCGGGGTGGTGTTCCGCGGGTACGACACCGTGATCGACCTGCCGGTGGCGATCAAGGTGTTCAAGCCGGACGGGCTGTTCTCCCCCGAGGAGGCGCGCGCGGTCCAGGCCGATCTGCGGGCGGAGGCCCGCGCGTCGATGCGGCTGTCGCACCCGAACATCGCGCGGGTGTTCACCTACGAGAGCGACGGGCCGTGGGAGCTCCTGGTGATGGAGTTCGTGGACGGGGTGGACCTGACCCAGCTCCGGGCCCGCCAGCCCGAGCGACTCCTGCCGACGCGCCTGGTGCTGGAGATCGGAGCGGCGATCGCGGACGCGCTCGCGTACGCCCACCGCGCCGGGGTGGTGCACAACGACGTGAAGCCCGCGAACATCCTGATCGCGGCCGACGGGACCCCGAAGTTGTGCGACTTCGGCCTGTCGCTCCTCACCCGGCCGATCGGGGAGCGGCGGCTCACCGGCAGCCCGTCGTACATGCCGCCGGAGCGGATCCGCGGCGGCCCTGGGACTCCGGCGGGAGACCAGTACGCCCTGGCGGCCACGTTGTTCTCCCTCGCCACCGGCCACGCCCCGTTCGGGACCGAGCGCGGGGCGGCGCTGCGCGGGCATCTCGCGTCACCGATGCCGACGGACCAGAGGCTGACCGAGTCACTCGATCGGGTGCTGCGCCGAGCGATGGCGAAGCAGCCAGCGGACCGGTACCCGACGCTCGAGCTGCTGCGCGACGCGCTCCGGCT
>JBEBJC010001493.1:0-1598 GCA_040080105.1 Myxococcota bacterium | reverse complement strand
CAGATCGGCCGCCGGGCCGACGTGGTCCGGGTGGTACCGCTGCTCGGGCGCCATGTACGCCGGGCTGCCCAGCGTCGCGCCGGGCCGGCTGCGCACCGCGCCGGGGCCCCACCCGACCCCGAGATCGGCGACCCGCATCGCCCCGTCGGACCCGAGCAGCAGGTTCGCCGGCTTCACGTCGCGGTGCACCACCCCGTGGGCGTGCAGCGCGCCGAGGCCGGCGAGCACGTCGATCGCCCACCGCGCGAGCGCCGCGGTGGGGACCGGGCGCGCGCGCGACTCGAGCGAGCCCCCCGCGGCCCACTCGAGCAGCAGGAACGGGACACCCTCGTGTGCGCCGCTGCCCAGCGCGCGCACCACGTTCGGGTGCTCGATCTCGGACAGCCAGTCGCCCTCGCGCCGGAGCCGCGCCACGTCGCGCGGGGTCGCCCGGTGGAGCCGCTTGAGCGCGACCTGCCGCCCGCTCGGGTCGGCGGCGAGCCACACCTCGGCGATCCCGCCGCGGCCGAGCAGGGCGAGGATCCGGTGCGGGCCGATCCACTGCGCCATACCTGGCAGTGTTGCGAGGCCCGTGCCTGGATCCGATCATGCGCCCGCGCCGATCTCTGCGTCGAAGGTCTGCGATCGACGACCGCGCCCGTCGTCGATCGCTCACCGGGCCAGGACCTCCACCCGCAGGACCCGGCCGCTCGGGGAGCGGGCTGCCACCTCGCGCGCGAGGGTCGCGACCCACGCCCGCAGCGCGGCGACCCGGTCCGGCGGCGCGTCGGCCGGGAGCACCAGCCAACACGGCCCGTCGAGCCCGTCTACCCCTTGCGCCGCCTCGAGCAGCTGCCCCGCCACCGACGCGGCGTCGCGCGCGAGGGACCCGGCGCCGCGGGCCGGGACCTCGGCGAGCACCCCGCGCACCACGCCGTGGTCGTCGACCACCCGCCGCAGCGCGAGCGCGGGCGGCGTCCACCGGGCCTCGACCGCCGCCGCCGACGCCTCGACCCCGGCTGCGAGCCCGACCACCACGCCGTCGGAGCACATCCACACCCCGCGCCCGATCCGGGTGCGGTCGGCGCGGGTCGACGCCTCCGCCGCGAGCTGCGCCAGCGCGGCGAGCTGCTCCCGATCGGTGGCGTCCCCGAGCACCAACAGCCCGCGGATCGGGGTGACCGCGGCCACCACCGCGGTGTTCAGCCGGAACGCGGCGCGGCGCACCAGCCACTCGTCGAGCAGCCCGGCGTCGGCGAACGGTCGGTCGTCGGCGCACAGCACCCACACCCGGTCGCCGCCGGGCAGGCCGACACACAGCTCGCGCAGCTGGAGCTCGCGCGCCTCGAGGTTCGCCACCGCGCGCGCGTGCAGCTCGTCGGGGCCGAGCCCGAGCTCCGCCAGATCGGAGGCGCGGGCGAACCGGAAGTGGGTCGGGAAGTCCCATCCGTAGGTGACCCAGGCTGCGTCGGGGTGATCGAACAGGCGCCGCGCGACCCCATCGGTCGGGTCCCACTCCGCTGGCTGCAACACCGGCAGCAGGTCGTCGATCGCGGCCACCGAGCCTCCCACGGGCGGATATTGCTCCACGCGCGGTCGTGAGGGGAGGGGTGGTGGAG
>JBEBJC010001492.1:0-1598 GCA_040080105.1 Myxococcota bacterium | reverse complement strand
AGGAGGCGCGGCCGGGGGCGGTCGGCGGGCGGTTCGCCAGCCCGGTCGACGTTGCGGCGTTCCCCGAATCGGACAGCCGGTGGGGGTGCCGGCAGATGCTCGGCAACGTGTGGGAGTGGACCGCCTCCACGTTCAGCCCGTTCCCTGGGTTCCGGCCCGACCCGTACGCCGACTACTCCGCCCCGTGGTTCGGCACCCGCAAGGTGTTGCGCGGCGGGGCGTGGGCGACCGAGGTGGCGCTGGCGACGGTGAAGTACCGCAACTTCTTCACCCCCGACCGCCGCGACGTGCTCGCCGGGTTCCGCACCTGCGCCCGCTGAGACTCGCGCTGGTCGGCCCGCCACAGGCGCTCGCCGGCGGGAACACCACCACCGCGCGCCGGTGGACCGAGCTGCTCACCCGCCTCGGCCACCAGGTCTCGTCCGCGCCGGGCCCGGACACCGAGCTGTTGATCGCGCTGCACGCGCGGAAGTCCGCGGCGGCGATCGCGGCGTTCCCCGGGCCCGTGGTGGTCGCGGCCACCGGGACCGACCTGTACCAGGACTGGCCACACGACCCGGACGCGCGCGCGTCGTTCACCCGCGCCTGGCGGATCGTCACCCTGCACCCCACGGCGGGCGAGGTGCTACCGGCCGAGCTCCGCGACCGGGTCCGACCGATCCTGCAGTCGGCGGCGCCGCTCGAACCCCTGCCGCCTCAGGACCCGCCGACCACGGTGGTGGTGGTCGGTCACCTGCGGGCGGTCAAGGACCCGCTGGTGGTGGGCCGCGCGCTCGCACACGTCCCCAGCGGCTCCAGCTTGCGGGTGGTCCAGGTGGGCGGCGCGCTCGAGCCGGAGCTCGGGCGGCAGGCCGAGGCGCTGGCCGCGCGGGACCCGCGGTACCGGTGGGTGGGGGCGCTCCCGCCGGAGCAGGCGTTGCGGGCGCTGGCGAGCGCGCACCTGCTCGCGGTTCCGTCGCTCGTCGAGGGGGGCGCGAACGTGATCGGCGAGGCGGTGGTGCACGGGGTGCCGGTGGTGGCGAGCCGCGCGCACGGCAACGTCGGCCTGCTGGGCGCGGACTGGCCGGCCCTGTTCGACGTGGGGGACGCGCAGGGGCTCGCCGCGCTGCTGGTGGCGTGGGAGTCCCGGCCGGAGGTGCGGCGGGAGTGGGCCGACCGGACCCGCGCCCTCGCCCCGCGGTTCGCCCCTTCGGCCGAGCTCTCGGCGTGGCGAGCGCTGTTGTCGGAGCTCGACCGGCCTACCGTGCCCCACCCGGGGTGAGCGCCCGCCGGCGCCCGGCGCGGACCCGGCGGGTGCGCCGCGCGGCGCCCGAGGCCCAGCCGAGCACGTCGGCGGCCGCCGCCGCGCCCGACTCCGCCGCGCCGTTCATGTAGCCCTGGAACACCGCGCTCGTGTGCTCCCCCGCGAAGAACAGCGTCCGGACCGGCTCGGCCTCGGCGCCGCCGATGCCGGTCCACTGGCCGGGCCGGTAGCAGCTGTACGACCCGAGCGCCCACGGGTCTTGCGGCCACGCGGCGCGGAGCGCGTCTCCGGCCTGCTCGGCGGAGCAGCCCGGCCACAGGAGCTCGAGCTGGGCGAGCAGCTCGGCACCGCGTTC
>JBEBJC010000353.1:0-7822 GCA_040080105.1 Myxococcota bacterium | reverse complement strand
GCCTTCACCGTGTTGAACCGGCGCTTGAGCAAACTTTCGCGGCAGGCGGATGCACCGTTCCTGGACGCGCGTGCCCAGCGCGAGATCGTGTCGGGCGGCGAGGTCGCGGCGGCGCGCGCGCTGCGGAAGGGGTTGGTCCTCGCCGACGGCTACCGGGCGCGGGACGCCGCGCGGGCCGCGCGGGCCGAGTGGGTGGCGATGGGGTGCCACGACCAGATCAAGTCGGCCGCCGAGACGCTGGCCGAGCGGGTGCGGGCGATGGAGCCCCACCTCGGAGCGCCGCTGCAGCGGTCGAAGCGCGAGGCGCTCAACGACGCCCTGCCCGGGATCAAGCGGGTGGTGGAGGACGCCGCCCACCGAACCGCGGTGGAGCAGCGGCGGGCCCTGACGAAGCGGCGCGACGCGCCCAACGAAGAGGTCGAGATGTGGCGCCGCCAGCTGATCGACGCGGTGCGCCAGTCGCGCACGGCGGCGAAGGAGCGGGTCGACGTGGCGCACAAGCGCGCGCGCGCCGAGGTCGAGCGGCTGGTCACCGAGCTGTCGTCGGTGCCGGGGCCGATCCGCAAGCGGCTGCTCGAGGTGGCCGAGAGCCGGGTCGAGTCGGCGGTGAAGGCGGGCTCCGAGGGACGGATGTACCGCGGCCCGTCGGCCGCGCGGCGCCTGCTCAACGTGATGCTGGCGATCATCGCGGTGGTCCTGGTGTTCTTCCTCGGGGTCGCCACGATGTCGGCGGGGATGGGCTTCGCCGGGGCGGCGGTCGGCGCGCTCGCGCTGCGGGGCGCCGGGATCCCGGTGGTCCTCGGCGGCCTGCTGATGGGGGTCGTGGGGTGCACGTTCGGCGCGCTCGCGACCGACGTGATGTTCGGCCGGATCGGCGACTGGAAGTCCGCGCTGGAAGAGGGCCTGCTCGGCGCGGTGTCACCGCTGCAGGGGCTCGGAGAGGCAGTGCCCGCGCGCGACGTGGCGAACGCGCTGCAGTACGTCGAGCTCCCCCCGCTGTCGCCGGACCGGGTGGCGACCCCCGCCGCGCCCGGGGCGCTCCGGGTGGCGCTGCGCGGGCCCGCCGCCGATCTCGCCCAGACCAACGAAGAGATCACCGGGCGGATCCGCATCCCGCGCAACCCGAACCGAGGGTAGGCGCCGGCGCCGACCTCGCGGGGTACAGGGCCGGTCTGGAGGGGCGGTGGACCAGACCGACTTCTTGGTGATCGGGTCGGGCGTCGCGGGCATGTACTTCGCGCTCCAAGCCGCGGAGCTCGGTCAGGTGGTGATCGTCACCAAGACCGAGCCGTTGGAGTCGAACAGCCGGTACGCACAAGGTGGGATCGCCGCGGTGTGGTCGGAAGAGGACGACTTCGAGACCCACGTGCAGGACACGCTCGTCGCCGGGGCTGGCCTGTGTCGGCGGGCCGCGGTGGAGATCACCGTGCGCGAGGGGCCCGACCGGGTGCGCGACCTCATCGCGCTCGGGGCCCGGTTCACCCGCCAGGACGACGACCCGGCGGCGTACAGCCTGCACCGCGAGGGCGGGCACACCCACCGGCGGATCCTGCACGCGGCGGACTTCACCGGGCAGGAGCTGGTCCGGGCGTTGCACGAGGCGTGCCGGGCGAACCCGAACATCCGGATCCTCGACCACCACCTGGCGGTGGACCTGCTGACCGAGGCCGGCCTCGCGCGGCGAACCGGGCAGATCCCGCCCGAGGACGACCAGGTGTTCGGCGCGTACGTGCTCGACCTCGGTTCGCAGGTGGTGTCGGTGTGGCGCGCGCGGGTCACCGTGCTCGCGAGCGGGGGCGCGGGCAAGGTGTACCAGTACACCACCAACCCCGACGTGGCGACGGGCGACGGCATGGCGATGGCGTGGCGCGCCGGCGCCCGGATCGCGAACATGGAGTTCGTGCAGTTCCACCCGACCGCGCTGTTCCACCCGAACGAGCACCACTTCTTGATCTCGGAGGCGCTGCGGGGTGAAGGTGGCAAGCTGATCCTGCCGGACGGGACGCGGTTCATGGACCGGTACGACGAGCGCGCCGAGCTCGCGCCGCGCGACATCGTGGCGCGCGCGATCGACACCGAGATCAAGCGGCGCGGGCTCGACTGCGTGTACCTCGACATGCGCCACTTCAGCCGCGAGGAGCTCGCCCACAAGTTCCCGAACATCGACGCCAAGCTGCTGTCGCTCGGGATCGACATGGCGAAGGACCCGGTGCCGGTGGTGCCGGCCGCCCACTACATGTGCGGCGGGGTGCAGACCGACCTGCACGGCGAGAGCTCGATCCGCAACCTGTTCGCGATCGGTGAGGTCAGCTGCACGGGGCTGCACGGGGCGAACCGGCTGGCGTCGAACTCGCTGCTCGAGGCGGTGGTGTTCGCGTACCGCGCGGCCGCGGTGTGCCGGGCGCGGTGGGACACGCTGGCCGCGCCGCCCGAGCTCCCCGCGTGGGACCCGGGCAACGCGGTCGACAGCGACGAGCAGGTGGTGATCCACCAGACGTGGAAGGAGATCCGCTCGTTCATGTGGAACTACGTGGGGATCGTGCGGACCCACAAGCGGCTGAAGCGGGCGCAGCGCAGGATCAACCTGGTGCAGAGCGAGATCCACCAGTACTACTGGGACTTCCGGATCACCGGTGACCTGGTGGAGCTGCGCAACCTGGTCACCGTGGCCGACCTGATCGTCCGGTGCGCGCTGCGCCGCCGGGAGAGCCGCGGCTTGCACACGATCGTCGACTTCCCGGAGCCCGACCCGCGGTTCCTGGCCGACACCGAGATCAAGCGCTGGCTGTAGGAGGACCCCGTGTGCCGCAACATCCGCGTCCTGTTCAACTTCGAGCCGCCGGCGAGTGAAGACGAGATCGTCGCCGCGGCCCTGCAGTACGTGCGCAAGGTCTCGGGCAGCGCGCGGCCGTCGACCGCGAACCAGGCGGCGTTCGACCGGGCGGTGGAGGAGATCGCCGAGATCACCCGCCGGCTGGTGCGGGCCGAGCTGGTGACCGTGGCGGTGCCCCGCACCCGCGAGGCCGAGGCGCAAAAGGCGAAGGCCCGCGGCAAGAAGCGGGAGGAGCGGATCCGGCGTCAGCTCACCGAGGGGTGAGCGCCGCCGCCGCGGCGCCGACGTCCGGCTGGTCGGTGAACACGCCGTCGACCCCGAGCGCGAGGAACGCGGCGATCTCGGCCACCGGGTCACCTCCGCCCGCCGGTCCGGGGCGCTCCACCCGGAACGTCCACACGAACACCTGCAGCCCCGCCGCGTGGGCCCGCTCGAGGAACCCGGTCGGACCCGACTCCGCCCACACCATCTCGCGCGAGACGCCGAGGCACTCGACCTGGCTCCGCAGCGCCGGCAGGTCGGCGAGCAGCTCGCCGTAGGTGCGGTCGTCGCCCGGGACGGTCGCGTCGAGCTCCCCGATCAGCAGCAGCCGTCGGCCGTTCACCTGGTCGGCGAGCGCGACCAGGTTGGCGAGCTCGAACGACTGGATCACCACCTCGTCACCGGGGACCGCGCGGCGGCGCAGCGCGTCGACCAGCGGCGGCTCGAGCGGCGACCCGAGCGAGCGGAAGTACGACGGGTGCTTGGTCTCGGGGATCACCGCCACCGGCCGCCCCCTCACCTCCCCCAGCCGCTCGGCGAGCTCGAGCACCTCGTCGAACGTGGGGATCGAGAACTGCCCGTCGTGCTCGTGTGGGCGATCCGGCCACGGCTGCACCGCGCGCAACGTCTTCAACTCCGCCAAGGTGAAGTCCTCGGCGAACCAACCCTCCACCGTCGCCCCGTCGATCACCGCGGTCCGGCGCCGCTCGGGGAACTTCGCCGCCACGTCGGTGGTGTGTGACAGCTCGTTCTCGTGCCGCGCGACCAGCACCCCGTCCGCCGTGATCACCAGGTCGGGCTCGATCGCGTCGGCGCCTTGCTCGACCGCGAGCTTGTACCCCTCGAGCGTGTGGTCGGGGAGCCGACCCGGGCTGCCGCGGTGGCCGATGATCATCGGGGGGACTCCAGGTGGAGGGGACGGGAAGAACAGCGGCACCCCGACGCCCCACCCGGCGGCGTCCCACGTCCAGCCGTCGAACGTCTCGCCCGGGGGGAACGACACCTGGTGGGCAGGGACCGGTGCCCACACCCACTGCTCGGTGCGGCGCCCGTAGCCCGCGAGCTCGGCGGTCCACCCACCGTGCCGGCGCCGCAGCCGCACCGAACCGCGCGGGGCGCGGCCCTCGGGCGCCGGCGCGCCACACACCGCCGGGTCGAGGGAGGCGGCCCGCGCCCACAGGTCACACGGCGGCAACCGGGGATCGCGGTCGGGCGCCGGCGTGGTCTCGATCCAGTACAGGTACAGGTCGTCGCCCGACGGCTCGGCGACGAACACCCCGCGCCGAGCGCCCGCGTGCGCGTGGATCCGACCGTCGGAGTCCACCCCGTCGAGCTCGGCGTATACGATCTCCGTCTGCGCCGCGGCGTTGGGGACGAACCACATGTGGGCCACGTACCCCGTCGGGTTACCCTCGCGCTCCGGAGGCACGATGTCGGGGTGGTGGTTGGTCGCGTCCGCGTTCGCCCAAGACCCACACGACGCGCTGCGCCGGGTGAAGGCCGACCTCGAGCGGGCGATGAACGCCCGCGACCTCGACGGGATCCTGGCCCACGCGCACCCCGACGTGGTGTTCACCACGATGAACGGAGACGTGGCGCGCGGGCGCGAGGGCGTCAGGGCGTACTTCGCGAAGATGATGACCGACCCGGGGCACGTCGTCGCGTCGATCGACGCCCGGTTCGACGCCGACGAGCTGTCGATCCTCCACGGCGGGGACACCGCGGTGTCGTGGGGGACCTCTCGGGGCCACTACGTGCTGACCGACGGCACCGCGTTCGACGTGGACGCGCGGTGGTCGGCCACCCTCGTGCAGACCGACGCGGACCCGCCGGACTGGACGGTCGCGAGCTTCCACTACTCGACCGACCTGTGGGACAACCCCGTGCTCGCGGCGACCCAGCGGTGGGCCGCGATCGGGGCGGGTCTCGCGGGCGTGCTCGGGGTGGCGCTCGGGACCGCCCTCGGGTTCGTGTTCGGTCGGAGGCGGTAGTGTCCGACCCCGCCGCGGGCGCGTGGTCTCTGCCGCGGCGGATCCGCGCGTGGTACCTCGCCGCCGCGAGCCGAGACTGCCGTCCCGGGCGGGTGGTCCCGTTCGACCTCGCGGGGGAGCGCGGGGTGATCGCGCGCACCGACCACGGGCTGTCGGCGCTGGGCGCGCGGTGCCCGCACATGGGGGCGAGCCTCGCGCAGGGCCACGTCGACGGCGGGCGGATCGTGTGCCCGCTGCACCACCTCGGGTTCGACCGCTCGGGCAGGTGCTCCCACCCGTCGGTCGCGCCGGCCCGGGCGTTCGCGGTGGCCGAGCACGCGGGCGCGGTGTTCGTGTGCCCGACCGACGCCGAGGGGCTGAAGGTGCCGGGAAGCTGGGTCGCCCCCGACCTGGTGTGGCGCGCCGGCCCGCCGCACCAGCTCGCGCTGCCGTGGGAGGCGCTGGTCGCGAACGCGTTCGACCTGCACCACCTGGGCGCGGTGCACCGGCGCGCGCTGGTCGAGCCCCCGGTGGTCGACCAGCCGGACCCAGACCACCTCCGCCTGCGGTACGCCGCCCGGGTGACCGGTCGCGGCCTGTCCGATCGGGTGATCGCGGCGCTCGCCGGCGACCGGGTCGAGGTGACGGTGACCAGCGGCGGCCCGACCACCACGGTCGAGGCGCGCCTCGGGGGGATCCGCTCCGCGCTGGTGATCGGGTTCCTCCCAGGGGACGGCACCACCACCGCCCGCGGGACGTTCGCCGTGGCGCCCGGCCCCGCGCTCGCGGCGCGCATCCGCGTCGCCCGGTGGCTGTACACCTCGTTCCTCGCGCGCGACGTGGCGGTGCTGGCGGGCGCGGCGTTCGATCCGCGGAGCGGCCTGCCGGAGGACGCGGTGCTGCAGCAGCTGGTGGCGTTCCTCGACAGCCGCGTCCCGGCATGAACCTGGTGTTGCTGGCTGCGATGTCCGCGGCTGCGGGCGGGGCGCTGTGGGTCGCGTCCCACGGGGGCGCGGCCGGGCTGGTGGCGGGCGCGGTCGGGTTCTCGTTCGTGAACCACGGCCTGTTCGCGCTGCTGCACGAGGCGGTCCACGGGGGGCTGCACCCCGACCCGCGGGTGAACCGGTGGGCCGGCCGGTTCGCCGCCGCGTGGTTCCCCACCGGGTTCGCGCTCCAGCGCGCGCTGCACCTGAACCACCACCACAACAACCGCGGCCCGTTCGAGCAGTTCGACGTGCTGCGCCCCACGGACGTGCGCTGGCTCAAGCTCGCCCAGTGGTATGCGATCCTCACCGGGGTGTACTGGCTGTTCGCGCCGGCGTTGGCGCTGGTGTTCGCGCTGGCCCCGGGGGTGCTGCGGAGCTCCGTGCTCCGGCGCGGGGGGCTCGCCGATCAGACCAGCGCGAGCGCGTTCCTCGGGGCGCTCGACGGGCTCGGCCCGGTCGCCCGGCTCGAAGCGGCGGGCGCGCTCGCGTTCCACGTCGGCCTGTACGTCGCGCTCGACGCGGATCCGCTCGGGTGGGCCGCGTGTTGGGGGGCGTTCGCGCTGAACTGGAGCTCGCTGCAGTACGCCGATCACGCGTACTCACCGCTCGACCGCGACACCGGGGCGTGGGACCTGCGCACCCCGACCTGGGTGCGGTGGGTGCTGCTGAACTACCCGCTGCACCGGGCGCACCACCTCCACCCGTCGGCGCCGTGGACCGCGCTGCCGGGGTTGGTCGAGCCCGGGGTCGAGCGCCCGAGCTGGCTCGGGATGGTCGGGCGGATGTGGCTTCACCCGCCGTCGTCGACCACCCGGCACTGGGCGCCGTCGGGCAGCGACACCTCGAGCTCGCCCACCGACCGCGACGGGTCGTCGGGATCGAACACCGGGACCCGCACCGTCGGGGCCGAGTAGTTCCGCCGCCCCCAGTGGAACGTGCCGCGGACCCAGCCGAGCCGCGGGTCGACGTAGAACTCGATCGCCGACCCGGTGCGCACCCGCTCGTCGCCGAGGTAGTACCGCCACTCACCTTGCCGCCGCTCGAGCCGGAGCTCGGTCGTCGGTGGGGCGCCGGTCCGCGCGGGCTCCCGCTCCGGGCGCGGGGGCTCGGGTCGCAGCTGCTCGGTCACCGCCTGGCGCCGGCGCGCCTCCTGCATCACCTTGTTGAAGTCGTCCATCCCCGAGCCGTATCCCGACCGGCGGACTACGAGGGCCCGGTGACGCGCGAGGCACGGTGGGTGTGGTCGACCACGGCGGCGTTCCTGGCGCTGTGGGTGGCGGCGTACGGCGGCGCGAGCGCGCTGTCGGCCCACGTGCCGTGGCGGATCGGGGTCGCGCTGCCGGGCGAGGAGCACCTGCCGCTGGTGCGCGCGGCGTCGATCCCGTACCTGTCGCTCGACCTCCTGTTGCTCGCGCTGCCGCTCACCCTCCGCCGGTGGTCCGAGCTCGCCCCGGTCGCGGGCGCGCTCGCCGCGCAGACCCTGGTGGCGGCGGCGGTGTTCGTCGCGCTGCCGGTGCGGACCGAGCCGTGGCTCGAGCTCCCGCCCACCGATCCGCTGTTCGCGCTCGCCGACGCGATGAACCTCGAGCGGAACTACCTCCCCTCGCTGCACGTGTCGTACGCGCTCACCGCAGCCTCGGTGCTGGCCGGGCGGGCCGCTGGCCCAGCGCGGGCCGCGTACGCGGCGTGGGGGCTGATGGTGGCGGCGAGCACGGTGCTCCTGCGCCAGCACTACCTGGCCGACGTGGCGGCGGGCGCGGCCCTCGCGTGGG
>JBEBJC010000352.1:0-7842 GCA_040080105.1 Myxococcota bacterium | reverse complement strand
ACCGCCGCGAACCGGTCGACCTCGGCGCTGTCCGCCGCCACCATCCAGGCCCCGCCGGTGCCGTGCAGACTGACCGGTATGCCGGCCTGGCGGGCCACCGCACCGAGCTGCGCCACCGCCTGGCCGGAGCCGCGGGCCACGGCCAAGGACAGCCGAGCGTCGGAGAACAGCGCCCAGCCGGCGGCATCGAGGACCGGGCAGAGTTCGGAGTAGGTGATGCCGCCGTCGACGGTGACGGTGCGCGCCGCCGCGTCGATCATCCGCTGCGCCGAGCCGAGCCACCCGAGCCGGGCGAGCGCGTCGCGACCGGCGGTGACCCTCGCGGTGTCGTCGATCACCGCGACGAGCGCATACGACAGCGCGAGCGCGGCGTTGTCGCCCTGGCCCGCCTCCGCCTGTACCAGTCCGACGAGCAGCTGGCGTGCGGCGGTCGGTTGCAGCGCCTGCGCGAGCGACACGGCGGTCAACGCGTCGGAGGGGCGGCCCAGCTTGCGCAGCGCCTCGACCTTCAGCTCCAGGTCGCGCGCGAGCGGCGCCCGCAGGTCCTGCGGCACCTCCTCGACCGGGCCGGCGGGGACCCGCCCGGCGAGCACCACCTCGAGCGCCTCGGCCGCCAGCTCGAGGTCCGCCCCGCGGAGGACCGCCTGCTTCGCGAACACCCTGGCGCCGAACCGCAGGTTGGGGAGGGCTTCGTACCCCGCCTTCGCTTCGGCGTACGCCTCTGCCTCCAGGTGCTGCGCTTCGAACAGCTGCCGGCGCACGTGGTGTCCGTACGCGGCCACCGACCCCGTCGCGGGCAGCCCGAGCGCGTCGATGCAGCTGCGCGCGACGGCCACGTCGGTCGCGGCGGTGCACCCGTCCACCGCGGCGTAGACCTGTGGATCCCGAATGTCGTTCGTGGATCGCACCACGGCCACGTCGGCCTTCGGATCGATGGTCTTCAGCCGGGTCGCGGCCTCCGTCGCCTGCTTCTCCTGGCCGCTCGCGGTGTACGCCACCAGCGCGGCGTGGATCGCCACCGGGTCCGAGCCGGAGACGGCGGCGTCGAGCGCTTTGCCCGCGATCCGCTTGGCGGCGCCCTTGCCCGGGCCGCTCACCCCGTCGCGCCACAACACCGCGGCCACGTCGAGGTGGTGCGGCTGCTCGGTCCACAACTTCTCGAGCTCGGGCGGCAGCTCGTCCTTGATGTAGCCGGTCTCGAGCTTGGCCAGCACCCCTTCGGCCCACCCCCGGCCCTCGACCTGCTTCGCCAGCCGGCGCAGCTCGGCGTCGGCGTGCCCGGTCTGGCCGGTGCACCGGAGCTCGCGTTGGCGGTCGGTGAGGGTGGCCCAGTAGTGCGGGTCCCCCTCGAGCACCGGCGCGAGCAGGCGCTCCACCTCTTCACACCACGTGCCGGACCCACTTCGGCGCAAGGTGATGGCGGTCGCGAGCGCCACCCGTCGGATCGGATCGCCCGTGGCCTCGCCCCACCACTCCCGGTAGGTCGACTCGACCGAGAACCCGTTGCCGGCCAACACCTGCATCGCGGTGTGGAGCTGCAACGCGCCGAGATCGGTGGGCGCGGCCGCCACCGCGGACGCCGCGAACTCCGCCGCGGCGACGTCCTGACCGGTGCGCCACGCGTACCACCCGCGCGCCACCGCCGCGTCCGTTGCGCCGTCCGCGGCCCATGCGCTCCCGATCACCACCGCGATCATGTCACTCCCCTGCGGTCGCGGGTTCGGCCCCGGCTACGCCCGCCATGAGCTCTGTGTGCATCTGCGCGAGCTTGTTCATCAACGGCTCGTCCTGGATCACCTGGGTGAAGTCCGGATCGGCCTTCCGATCGAAGCACCCGTCGGAGAACTGATCCTCGCCGATGTCTCGGCTGCCGAAGTCCTTCTGGCACTGGTGGGCGGCCGTCCACATCGACGCCCGGTGCACCCCCTCGTAGGTGGTGTCGGCGTAGGCTTCGGCGCGACCGGTGGCCCCGCCGCTCTTCACGACCTTCGACAGGTCGACCCCGTCGACCCCCTCCACCCCGGACGGCGAGCCAGCGAGCGCGAGCAGGGTGGGCGCGAGGTCGATCTGCGACGCCAGACCCTCGACGCTCTTGCCCGCGGCCACGTCCTTGCCCCACATGACCCACGGGATCTGCACCGCGCTGTGGTACAGCACGAACCCGTGCTGCTTGCGGTGGTGGGTGGGCATCTCGAGGCCTTCGCCGTGATCGGCGATCACCACGAACACGGTGTTCGCGTCGGTGAGCCCCTGGGCCGCGAGCCCGCTGACCAGCTTCGCCAGCGCGTCGTCCTGTCGGCGGATCGAGGCGCGGTACGGGGCGACCTCCCCGTTCTCACCGGCGAACGGCTTGAACTCGTCGGGCGGGATCTTGATCGGCTTGTGCGAGTCGACGAACGCGAGCTGCAGGAACATCGGTCGCGCCTTCTCGGCCTCGGTGCGGGCGGCCACGCGCTCGAGCGTGGCGTCGACGAGCTCGGACGCCGAGGTGCGCAGCTCGAGCATCAGGCTGAACTGCTGCGCATCGCGGAACCAGTCGAAGCCCTGCGCCCCGCCCGCCTTCTCGTTGAGCACGTGGTTCGCGGTGAGCCCCACGGTGAACCACCCTCCGGCGGCGAACCGCTCGGCGAGCGTGTCGGCCTCGGCCGCGATCGGCGGGTTCGCGCGCTTCTCGCCGAGGTTCAGCACGCCCAGGTGGTGAGGGAACCTGCCGGTGACGAGCGCGGACGTGGACGCGTGTGGATCGACCGCGACCGACAGGGCGTCGTCGAACTTGACCCCGGCGGCGGCGCGGGCGGCGAGGAACGGCGTGACCTCGGGGGGCCCGCCGTACATCGACCACTGGTCGCGCCGCTGGGTGGACATCACCACCAGCACCACGTTGGGCGCCCCAGCCGGCGCGGCGACCCGATCCGCCGGGAGGCCGGGCGCATGGATCAGCTCGGCGACCGGTACCTTGTTCGGCGCGGCGGCGGCCTTCGCCTTGTCGCCCTTTCCGGCCTTTCCGGCCTTTCCGGCCTTCTCGACCTTCGCGGCCGCGTTGCCTGCGGGCTTGTGTCCCGGGTCCGACCCCGGCGCGGCATACAGCAGGACCGCGCCCACGACGACCAGGGCCAACGTGGCGACGGTCACGAGCAGCGTTTGGCGGTTCACCGACCCTCCCTTTGGGCATGCACCATGACCGGTCCGTTCGCGGCCGGCAACCGGTGCGGGCGGGCGCCTCCCTCACTCCGGCTTCGGGATCTGGTCGGCGTGGGCGGCGTACCACTTCTTCGCGTCGCGCTTCGCCGAGATGATGTCCAGGTCGCTGTACAGCGCGCTGACCTCCCGGTACACGAACGCGTCGTCGCCCATCCCGGCCGACAACGCCTGGATCGCGCGGAGGTACGCGTCGTGGTCCTTGTCGTGCAGGGAGCCGGCGTGGTGGGGGGCCTCGCTCGTCCCGTCGAGGCGGTCGAACGGGAGCATGTCCCACGTGTTCTTGGCTGGCGGGTCGTCGAGGCGGGCGGCGAGGTCGTGGATCGCCGGGACGTACCCGATCTCGGTCAACGCCTCGGCGGCCGCAGAGCGTGAGTAGCCGTGCGGATCGCGCAGCATGTACCTGAGGATCGTGACGATCTGCGGATCCTCTGGCGCGAGGCGGGCGAGGACGAGCGCAGCGCGGCCGCGGATGCCCGGGTCGAGATCGGTGGTCAGCAGTACGCAGCTCGCCCGGAACGGGTTCGGGTCGGCCAGCCCCTTCGCGCGGTACCGCACCCGGCGGAGCACCTCGGTCACGAGCCACGGCGCGTCGGTCTCGTGCAGCGCGGCGACGAACGGTGCGGCGAGCGGAGCCTCTTGGGACCACGCCCGCCGATCGAGCACCTGGAGCACCTCGTACCGGACCTGCGGGTGACGATCGAACCCGCGGACCACCAGCCGGCCCACCAGCGGGTGCTCGACGGGGAGGTCGCCGAGGATCGCGTCGGCGGCGCCGAGCGCGGCCATCAACGTCCGCGGATCGGGGCTGTCGACGTGCGCCGCCGCCGCGAGGCCCAAGTCCTCCGGGTCGACCTGCGCGTCACAGCCCGCCGCCGCGATCAGCGCCGCGCGGACCACGGCAGGGTCGGTCGACCGCGCCGCGAGCCAGGTGAAGGCGGTCGCGTTGCGGTCGCAGTCCTGCGCCACCTCGGACGGGAACCGGCCGGACACGAGGTTCGATCCCAGCGCCCGAGCGGCGTCGGCGTCCGCCTCGGTGAGCTCGCGGTGCAGCGGAGGTGCGATCCACGAGCTCACACACCCGACGAGGCTCGCCGTCAGCGCCCAGTACACGCGACTCCTCCCAGAGGTGCCCATCTTAGGCCGAAGCGTTAACCCGAGCCGTCTGGAGGATGGGGATGGCGCGGCACCTGATGCTTCCGAGCCCAGCGATGGGGCGGAACGTGCACCTGTGGACCTACGGCCACTTCGGCGCGCCGGTGATCGTGTTCCCCACCGCCGCGGGTTTCGCGCACGAGTGGCAGTCGCAACAGATGATCGACGCTCTCGCGCCGCTGCTCGGCGCGGGGCGAATCAAGCTGTACTGCCCCGAGAGCAACGTGGCCGAAGCGTGGACCCGAAGGGAGAACGACCCGGCCTGGCGGATGGACCGCCACGCCGCGTACGAGCGGTTCGTGCTCGAAACCCTGGTGCCGTTCGTGCGCGAGGATTGCCGCACCGACCGGATCCCGATCGGCGCGGTCGGCGCCTCCCTCGGCGGGCTGTACGCGGCGAACATGGCGCTGAAGTTCCCCGAGGTGTTCGACTACGCGCTGTGTATGAGCGGCCGGTACGAGATGCGCAACTTCACCGACGGGTTCGACGGCCCGTCGCTGTATGTGCACAACCCCCTCGCGTACGTCCCGAACCTCGACGGACCGGCGCTCGAGCGCGCGCGCCACACGTTCGTGACCCTGGTGTGTGGTCGCGGGAAGTGGGAGGAGGGGTGCATCGAGGAGACCGTGCTCCTCGCGGAGTGGCTCCGGAGCAAGGGGATCCCGCACGAGCGCGACCTGTGGGGCTTCGACGTGTCGCACGATTGGGTGTGGTGGCGCCGCCAGGCGGTTCACCACCTCGGCCGCCGGTACGGTCGGTGACCGACGACGGGCTGCTGGCCGAGCTGCTGTCCGACACCCGGGCGGTGGTGCGCCAGCTGCTCGAGGAGCCTGTGGGGGGGCCCGAGGTGTTGTGGGCGGCGGTCGACGCCGCCCGCGCGCGGATCGCCGAGCGATCCGACCCGAGCGCCGACACTGCCCTCGCCGAAGCGCTCGCCGACCGGTGCGCCGCGTGGCTCGGCCGGTGGGGGGAGCTCGACGGCGGGGCGCAGCGGCTGGTTCAGGTGGCGGTGCGGTACTTCGCGCTCGACGCAGACGGAGACGACGACTGGGTCTCGGTGTTCGGGTTCGACGACGATCGAGAGGTGCTCGACGCGATAGCCCGGCGGCTCGGTGAGCCGGCGATCGAGGCGCCATGACCCGCGACGACCTCCGCGCCGCGTTGATCGCGCTGGCGTTGCTCGGGCACGGCGTGTACGCGTTGCCTCTGCCCGACGCGATCAGCGACGAGGCCCTCGCGTCCGAGGCCGGTCAGCGGGACCTGGCGCTGTGGCACGACGCGCTGGCCTCGGTCGGGGTCCAGGTCGACCGGGACGCCCTCGGCGCGTTCGCGCAGGACGCCAGCCGGGCCACCTCGCGCCTGCACCGGGCGATGAAGGTCCCGTTCCGTCCGTTGTTCGACCTGGTGGGGGTGAACCAGGCGTGGGCGCTGTTCGCGTCGGCGACCACCGCCCCGGATCGGCTGGTGGTGGAGATCGAGCGGCCCGGGTCCCCGGGGTGGGAGAAGGTGCTGCGGCGGCTCGACCCGTGCTGCACCTGGCTCGAGCCGGTGATCGAGTACCGGCGCGTGCGCGGGGTGTGGGATGGCCAATCGGGTCGGATGCGCCCCGGGTACAAGGGCCTCGCGCGGTGGTTGGCCGACCGGGCGTTCGAGGCGTTCCCCGACGCGACCGCGGTGAGGGTCCGGCTCGAGCGCGCGCACGAGGTGTACCCGTGGGAGCCGCCCGACGATCGGGTGGAGTCGGTGCACGAGCGGACGTTCGTCCGGCCGCCGCCGGCCCCCAGCGGCCCGCGATGACCGGCGCGTGGGCCCGGTGGGTGCGGCTGTGGAGCGGGCGGGAGCCCCCGTGGTCCCTCGCGGCGGTCCGGATCCTGCTCGGGGCGGTGATCCTGTACGACCTGACCGAGATCGCTCGGCTGGGCCTGATCGACGCGCTGTTCGCGGGGCAGCCGCTGGGCCTGTCGGACGCCGCGGCCCGGACCGATCCGCCCCTGTTCACGTCGTGGTTCGGCGCCTCCCCGCGGGCGGGGCACGCCCTGTACGCGGCGATGGCGGTGTCGACCGCGTTCCTGACCGCGGGTCTGTTCACCCGGGCCAGCGCCGTGGTGCTGCTGTTCGCGTGGGCGCAGTTCGCCCAGATCCTCCCGGCGGCCGATCGCGGCATCGACACGTTGTGCCGGGACGTGTTGGTGGTGTTCGTGTTCGCCGACGCCGGGGCTGCGTGGTCGATGGACGCGTGGGCGAAGACCGGGAGCTGGCGGGGCAGCGGGGCGCCGATCCCGGCTTGGCCGCGCCGGCTGCTGGTGCTGCAGCTGGTCGCGATGTACTTCCTCGCCGGCGTTCAGAAGGTCGGGGTTCACTGGTGGCCACCGGGGCACTTCGCGGCGCTGTACTTCATCCTGCAGGACCCCGCGATCGCCCGGATCGACTTCGGCTGGCTCAGGGACCCGCCGTGGTTCCAGCTCACCCAGCTCGGATCGGCGGGGACCCTGCTGTTCCAGGACACTTACCCGATGGTCCTGCTGCTCCGGTACGCGAAGTCCACCGCCTCGCGCGGCGGGTGGCGGGCCCGCCTCGCCGCCTGGGGGTGGACCGAGTGGGTGTGGATCGGCACTGGAGCCGTGTTCCACCTGATGCTCGCGGCCACCTGTGAGCTCGGGATCTTCCCGGCGGCGATGCTCGCGCTGTACCCGGCGTGGCTCGGTCCGGCGGAGTGGGCGTGGCTCGGTCAGCGCGAGGGGAACACGCCCGCGACCTGACCGGCCTGGTTCCGGCCCCAACACGACAGGTCGCCCGACTCTCGCAGCAGCACGCAGGTGTGGTCGTCGCCGGCGTCGATCGAGGCGGCGGACTCGATCCCCTCGATCGCCACCGCCACCTCGCGCGAAGAGCGCCGGCGCCCGAGCTGACCGAACGCGCTGTCGCCCCAGCACCACGGGATCCCGTCCTCGAGCGCGCACGCGTGCTTCCTGCCCACGGTGAGCTGCTCCGGCCGCGTCATGCCGCGGATCCGCCGCGCCTTGCCCTCGCCGCGGCAGCTGACCGCCTCGGCCGAGCGCCAGCAGGTCCACAGGTAGGTGCCGTCGATCTCGACCACCCCGCGGTCGACCTCGGTGACCCGCGGGGATCGGAACATCGCCTCGTACGGGTCCCAGGTCACGAGGGTGCCGTCGTCGAGCAGCGCGTACTCGCGGAACGCGTCGGCCACCACCCGCACCGCGGGGTGAGGGAGCTCGACCTGGCGGAGCTCCGCGTCGGACTCGGTCTGGCCGTAGAAGCAGAACACCGCGCCGGTGCTGTCCCGCCCACACGGGGCGCCGGCCCCGTGCGCGAGCTCCACGAACGGCGTGGGACGGACCTGGTCGATCCCGGGTCGGAGGCACCGCTCCCGCCCGTCCCACCGGGCGCAGACCTGGTGGTCGGAGACGGCCGGTGGCCCTCCGAGCACGGTCCGGGGGAGGGGGAGCTTCCCGCGGCACTGGGTGGTGC
>JBEBJC010001491.1:0-1608 GCA_040080105.1 Myxococcota bacterium | reverse complement strand
CGGGCGGGGAGCGCCAGCGCCTGTGCCTGGCGCGCGCGTTGTACCGGCGATCGCGGGTGGTGGTGCTGGACGAGCCCACCGCTCAGCTCGACCCGTCGACCGCCGCAGCGGTCGCCGACACGTTGCGGGCGAACGTCGCCGGGCGGACCTGGCTCGTCGCCACCCATGACCCGGAGGTGTGGCGGCGCGCCGACCGGGTCCTCCGGATCGCGGACGGCCACCTGACCGAGGAGCCCGCGTGGATCGACTCCTCGGCGCGCTGACCGCCCCGCTGCTCCCGGCGTGGGCGCTCGCGATCCTGCTGCACCCGCGGTGGCGGCGAGATCGCGCCGAGCGGCTCGGGTGGCGCACCCCGCTCGCACAACCGGGCTCGGTGTGGGTCCACGCCTCCTCGGTCGGCGAGGTGGGGGCGGCGTGGGCGCTGATCGAGCAGCTCCCCGACCCGATCGTGTTCACCGCCGACACCGACACCGGGGCCGCGCGGGCCCGCGCCCTCGCCGCGGCACGACCCGGGGTCGCGGCGGGCTGTAAGCCGGTCGACCACCCCCTGACGCTGGCGCCGCTGTGGGCCGAGGCTCGCCCCCGCCTGGTGGTGTTCGTCGAGGGCACGTTCTGGCCGTCGCTCGCGTGGCGGGCGCGGCGCGAAGGGGTGCCGGTGGTCCGGGTGTCGGCGAAGCTCGGTCGCCGGACCGCGAGGTTCGGGCCGCTGCTCGCGCCGTGGTGGGCGCCGGTCGACGCGGTGTGGGCGCGCGACGCCGCGGCGGCCGAGGCGCTCGCGCGCGTGCACCGGTGTCCGGTGCTCGTCGGCGGAGACCTGAAGGCGGCCGCGTCCGCCCCGGCGCCGCTGTTGTCCTGGCCCCGACCGTTCGCCGTCGGGGCGTCGACCCGCGACGGCGACGAGCTCCGGCTGCTGTCGGCGCTCGATCGCGTCGCCCCCGAGCTCGGGTGTGTGCTCGCGCCGCGCGAGCCTTCCCGGTTCGACGCGGTCGCCCGCGCGCTCGACGGGCGGCGGTGGGCGCGGCGCACGGCGCTGGCCGGTGGCGTCGTCCCGCCGGGGGTCGATGTGGTGCTGCTCGACACCCTCGGGGAGCTGCCTGGGGCGCTGGTCGGCGCCTCGGTCGCGTTCGTGGGCGGGACGTTCGACCCGGCGATCGGGGGGCACTCCCCGTGGGAGGCCGCGGTGGCCGGGGTGCCGGTGGTGGCGGGTCCACACGGCTCCAGCCAGGGTGACGCGTTCGATCGCGTGGGCGCGACCCGAGGCCCCGACCTCGCCGTGAGCCTGGCGCGGGCGCTCGCGGGGCCCGCCCCTGCCTTGCCCGTTCGTCCATCCCTGGGGGTGGAAGTGGCGGCGTGGCGCGGGGCGCCAGCGCCCGAGCGGTGCCCCCGACCGCTCGCCCGTCCGTTGGCCTGCCTGTTCGGAGCGTTCGCCTCCGCGCGGAACCAGCTGTACGACCGGGGCTGGCTCCGGGTAGAGGCGGTCGGGGTGCCGGTGATCTCGGTCGGGAGCACCAACGCACGCAGCCCTGGCCGCACCTCCACCGTCCGGGCCGTCGCGCTGGCGCTCGCCGCGCGGGGGCACCGGGTCGGGATCGCGAACCGGGGCTACCG
>JBEBJC010001490.1:0-1609 GCA_040080105.1 Myxococcota bacterium | reverse complement strand
CTGCAGACCGTCGGGGACGAGGACCTGACCGACGCCACCCCGACCTGGCGGGCCAGGGGTCAGCGGAGCTCGAACGTCAGCGTGAACGCGTTCGGCGCGACCGCCGAGGCATGGCTCGAGCGCGCCGTGTTCATGCTCCGATCGCCCGCGGTCCTGGCGCAACTGGCGGCGGCGGGGTTCGCGATCCGCGTCAACGGTTCGCTCGTCAACGTGTCCGCCCTGCTGGACGATCGCACCGCGATCCGGTTCCTGCGGGAGTTTTTCGTGGACTACCAGCGCGACGCCTCGGGCGCCGAGATCGAAGGTGTGGTAGACCTGGGGACGGTGGAACACGTGGACACCCTGCACGGCAAGCCGACTGATCGGATTGTCACTGTTACCGAGGTGATCTGATGGCTGGTGGAGCGGACTGGGTTTCTACGATCACGGTTTCGATCGTGCTGGCGAGCCTCCCGCCCGCTCGCGCGGGGTTCGGGAACGCGCTGTATCTGGTGGACAAGGCCACCAACACGCTCGGCGGGACCCGGGTGGTGTCCTACAGCAGCGCGGCGGACGTGGCGGCGGCGCTGCTGGCGACCCAGATCAGCGCGACCACCGCGGCCCAGCTCACGGCGGCGTTCACCCAACAGCCGACCCCGAGCAAGATCAAGGTGGCCTTCCGGGATACCGCCCTGTCCGAAACGATGACCGCGGCGCTCGCCGCGATCGAAGCGGTCGATACCGACTGGTACGGGACCGCGATCTATTCGAGGACGGCGGCGGATATCGTCGCATGGGCGGCGCTGATCGAGGCGCGAAAGAAGCTCTTCGTTGCGCAGACCACCGACGTGCTGTGGCTCGCGGCCGGCGTGCCCGCCGCGTTCTCGGCGATCAGCGCGTACGAACGAACGGTGGTCATCTACCACGACACGTCGTCGGTAGCCGCTGATCTGTGCTGGCTGGTGTCGCGGCTGGTGTTCAATCCGGACAACCAGTCCGCCCCCTGGGAAGGGCAGGTCCGGGGGGTCGCATCCTACGCCGCGAACCTCACCGCGGCGCAGCGCGACTTCGCGGTCGGGAACGACTGCAACGTCGGCCTGCCGTTCTCGTCGGCCGCGTTCTACGTGAGCCCGGGCGTCAATCAGAACGCCCGGTCGATCTACGAAATGGTCACCGCGGACTGGCTGGCGGCGCGGATCTCCGAAGACCTGCAGGCGTTGAAGCTCGCGCACACCGACCGGGGCGACAAGATCATCGTCGACCCGTCCGGGCAGGGGAAGGTCATGGCGATCCTGCAGACCCGCCTGGCCCAGGGCGAGGGCGTGGGGCACTTCGGCAAGGGCCAGACCCGGCCGACCGCCGAGCCGATCACCGCCGGCGACATCGCCGCGAAGCGGTTGCGCTTCAAGGTCGAAGCGCAGATCGCGGCGGACGCCCGCCTATTCCAGTTCAACGTGTACCTGCAGCCGACCGCGCTGCAGGCCCTGACCGCCTAAGGGGGCCGCGTGGCAAAGACCTACGATCTGTCTGCAGTGGTGTGCACGGTCGGATCCGTCGGGATCTCCGGGTACGGGGAGAACGACGCCGTTGGATTCGAGTGGGACGAGGAGATCGTTACCCACACCCCGAC
>JBEBJC010000351.1:0-7870 GCA_040080105.1 Myxococcota bacterium | reverse complement strand
AGCGGGACCCCCGCGCGGCCCTCGGGAGGGAGCGCGCCGAGGTACCACACCTCGCCCTTCCGCTCGTCGGAGCGGACCAGCAAGCGCCACAGGCCGTTCATCGCGTCGGAGAACGTCTCGAGCGCCGGGTGGGCCTGCACCTCACGCCGGGTCGGGCCGCGGAGGACCCGGTGGACCTGCCAACCGCCTTCGACCAGCACCTTGGCCAGATCCGCCACCACCTCGACCTCGGGCCCGGCGAACCGCTTCGCCAGGGGACCGCCGTGGGTCAGCAGGGCGCGGGTCTTCGGGCCGGTGGCGGCCGCCACCACCGCGAGGGTGGTGACCTCGGGCAACGGACGACCTTCTTCGGTCGCCGCGTCGACCGCGCGGAGGATCGCGGCGGTGCGGGTGTCGTCGAGCGACATCCGATGGACCACGCGCAGCGCGCGATCCGGGCGGCGGAACCCGCGGAGGACCTCGGTCAGCGCCTCGACCGACGGGTCGTCGGCCTGGAGCAGCTCGACCAACCGATCGGGGGCCGACGGGCCGCTCGGACCGGCGCTCGGCGCGGCGGCCGACAGCGCGGTCACCGCGGTGAGCAGCGCGTCGTCGTCGGCGTCGTGCTCGAGCACGGCGCACCCGGCCGCCGCTGCGGCCGCGCGGAGCCCGGCGTTGCCGGAGCCCGTGGCCAACAGCAGGGTCGCCGGACACAGCTCGCGCAGCCGCGGCGCCAGCTCCTCGACCTTGCCCGCCTCGTACGGCGCGGTCGCGTGTGGGGCGATCGCCACCATCCGCTCCACGCCGTCGCGCGCGAGGCGCAGCGTCCACAACTTCCGGTCGTCGGGCTCGCCGCGCGACAACACGCCGCGCCGCAGCCCACCCACCGCGAAGCCCGTGGCCACCGCCCGCTTCCGCAGCCGGAGCGACCGCTCGAACGGCCACTCGTCGTACGCCGCGGCCGCGACCGACGCGGCCGCGCGCAGCTCGCCGATCGCCTGGGTCGTGTTCGGGGCGTCACCCTCACCGAGGGCCTTCGCGACCACCCCGACCAGCCACGGCGCGCCGGCGCCAGGGCCGGACACCGCGAGGTGGTGACGAAGCGCCGCTGCCGCCAGCTCGTCGATCCGCTCGGGGTGAGCTTCGGCGAACTCCTCGATCATCCGGATCCGCACCACGCGCTTGGCGGGGACGGTCTCGCCGATCAGCTGCGACAGCGGGTCGGATCCGTCGCCGACCTCGGAGCGGACCGGGATCGCCGCGAGGCGCGCCAGCTCCTCGCGCACCGGGCCGAGGTTCGCGAGCGGATCGGGGCCTGCCAGCACCGCGGAGAGCCGCGCGTACACCCGCACTGCGCCCGCCGCGCCGCCGCGGATGCCGTCGAGCATCGCGATCGCCTGGTCGTAGTCGCCCACCGCGGCAGCGCGGCGCGCGTCGGGGAGCAAGGTCCCGCGCGGCTCACCCGCCTCGGGCCGGCCCATCGGCTCGTCGCGCCGCGGGCGGCCGGGCCTCTCGGGGAGGGCGCGAACGCGCTCGTTCGGGCGCGCGTCGCGGCGATCGCCTCGCTCGGGCCGCTCCGGACGCGCCGGTCGCTCCCGATCGCGTCCGCGCCGGGCGGCGGCCGCCGGGGCGTTGCGCGGGGTCTGCAGCCCGAGGCTCGACAGGTGGCCGCGGGCGGCTTCGAGCTCGTCCTCGGACGCCTCGGGGGCGGTCTGCAACAGCGAGACCAGCTGACGACCTTCACCCACGGCGCGGTCGTGGTCGCCCACCAGGGCGAGCAGGCGCGAGATCGCGTAGGTCGCGCGGCGCATCGCGGGCACGTCGCCCAGGTGTTGCGCTCGCCACCGCGCGGCCTCGGCCAGCAGCTCGCGCCGCGCCTCGACCGACTGGGCGGCGGTGATGCGGTCGCTCCACATTTCCAACGGATGACTCATGGGAACTTGGCCTCGCGATACCGAACGCCCTCGATGCGGGGCGGTGCATGATACCCAGGGTGCAGCCCGGGGAGAAACGGCGATGGGACGCAGCCAGCGCGAACCGATGCGGCTCCGGGGAGCGGAGCGCGCCGACCCGGAGCGCCACCACGGGGTGAACCGCGATCGGACGGTCGGTACCCCGCTGGCTCCGGTTGTCGTAGCCGCGCGCCGAACCCGTGACAACCCGCGCGGTTCGAGCGCGCCGTGAGCGAGATCGTCGAGCGGACCGTCTGGCGGTGGCCCGGCGGCGCCCCCGAGCCCGACCCGGTGGTCCGTGAGGAGCCGCTCGAGATCCGGATCGACGACCGTCCGCTCGCGGTCACCCTGCGCACCCCAGGTGACGATCTGGACCTCGCCGCTGGGTTCCTGTGGACCGAAGGGGTGATCGACGGCCCCGACGATCTGGTGGCGCTCGCCCACCTCCCGGGGGACCCGGCGGGGAACACGGTGGTGGCGCGGCTCGCCGGCGGGGTCGAGGCCCACCTCGAGGCGATCCGCCGCGCGACCCGCGAGCTGTGGGCCACCAGCGCGTGTGGGATCTGCGGCAAGGCGAGCCTGGACCGGGTGCACCTGCTCGCCCCGCCGGTCCACGCGTGGGAGCCGGACCCGCGGGTGTTGGGCCTGCTCCCCGAGCGGTTGCGCGCGTCCCAGCGGTCGTTCGGCGCGACCGGCGGGATCCACGGGGCCGCGCTGTTCGACGACGAAGGCGGTTGCCGGGTGGCGCGGGAGGACATCGGGCGCCACAACGCGGTCGACAAGGTGCTCGGCGCCTGCCTGCGCGCCGACGCGGCGCCGCTCGAGCGCACGATCCTCGCGGTCAGCGGGCGGGCGGGGTTCGAGATCGTCCAGAAGGCGGCGATGGCCGGTGTGGGCGTGGTGGTCGCGTTCGGCGCGGCCTCCGACCTTGCGATCGATCTCGCGTCGCGCGCCGGCATCGTGCTGATCGGGTTCCTCAAGCCCGACCGTCACACGCGGTACACCGCTCCGGGTTAGGGCGGCGTGCTGGGAGATCACGATGCACCGCTGGTTCCTCTTGTGCGCGATCGGCTGCCGAGGGGTGGGCGACTCGCCCGCCGACACCTCGGACCTCACCGGAGACAGCGGCGCTCCATCCCCTCCGCTCGCCATCGCGTTGCTGATCGACGCCAGCCCGTCGATGATCGGCCACGTCGAGGCGCTCGTGGTCGGGTTGGCGGACGTCACGTTCCCGCCCGACAGCAGGGTCAGCGTCGCGACCCTCGACGGAGAGGGCGCCCCGGTGGGAGACCCGATCACCGAGGACCACCAGAGCGGCGTGCTGGAACAGGTGCTGTGCGAGGCGACCTGCTTCGTCGACGATCCGGCCGACGATCCCGGGTACAGCTGCGGGGACCCGGTGCGTCGGTTGTCGAAGGAGCTGCTCGACTGCGTGTGCCCGGCCAACTGGACCGGAAACTGCGGGGCGGCGCTCGAGCAGGGCCTCGCGTCCGCCGCGAACGCGATCGCCGACCCTACGGTGGTCCCCGACGGCTACGACCCGCGGGTGGTGGTGATCTCGGACGAAGGTGACGGATCGGTCGACCTGCCCGCCGGTGATCCGGGCCTTGGTCGCTACGGCTCGGCGCTCGGCGGCACCCGGTTCAGCGCGATCGCGCCCGGGCTCGATCCGAGCGGGTCCGTCGCGTGCCCCGGCCCCTCCAGCGACTGGGGTGTCCAACGGTACGACGCGATGGCGACGCGCGCGGGCGGCCGCTTCGAGTCCCTCCTCCGCGACGACTGTGAGCCAGCGAACGTCGCGACGGCGTTGTCCGCGATCGTCGACGCGTGGTGAGCTACTCCTCGCGGGTCACCGCGGTCACGAGCTCGAGCTCCTCCCGCCCGAGCCGGTAGCTGCGGCGCTGCCCCTCGTACAGCAGCTTCCGGATCAGCGCCCGCCACGCCTCTTCCGTGCGGAGCGCGTCGTTCGCCGCCCCGGCCTTCTGGGTCATCCGGCGCGCGAACTCCTCCTCGGTGCACCGCACCGCGCCGCGGACGCCGAACCCGCCTCGCTCGTCGCGGAACACCAGCACCCCCTCGAGCCGCTTGGTGAAGTAGGTGCGGATCGACGACTCCGAGTACCCGGTGGCCGCGGCGAGCGCGGCCAGGTCGACCACCCCCTGCGCGCGCTCCACCTCGCGCAGGCCGTGGAGCAGCGCGAGCTGCCGATCGCGCAGCGCCCCGCTCACCCGGCCCCCCCTTTGAGCCGCTTCTCGAGCGCGTCGAGCCGGGACCGGAGGTCGGCCAGCTCGGGATCGGGCCCCGCGTCCGCGTCGGGCGGCGGCTCGGGCGGCCGGGTCACCCGGGGCGGCTCCGGCGGGGTGATCAGCGACTCCATCCGATCGAGCTGGGTGCTCATCAGCTCGAGCCCGGTCGACAGCTGCCGCCGCAGCAGCTCGTGCGCAGGCGACGTGCCCGTGGCCCGGATCATCCGGCGCAACATCCCCACCGGGAGCAGGTCCACCCCCCGCTGGACCTCGAGCACGATCTGGAGCAGGGTCTCCTTGGTGCGATCCGCGCCGTCCTTCGCGTCGATCACGCGGATCTCGTGCCCTTCGCGCACCCGCTCGGCGAGCTGCTCGAGGTTCACGTAGCTCGAGCTGCTCGTGTCGTAGAGCCGGCGGTTCGGGTACTTCTTGATGGTGATCACGGGCGCGGGCTAACCGGATCGTGGCGTCCGGGCCGGCGACCCAAGGGCCGGAGGGCTATGGTGGGTCATGCGCTTCACCCTGCTCCTGGTCACACTGTTCGCCTGCAACCGGCGCGACGTGAACGACGACCCGCTGCCCACCGACCCGACGTTGCCGCAGGTCGGCGGCACCGCGCTGAAGTTCTACGGCCGGGTGCCGAAGAACCTGCTGTTCATCTCGATCGACACGTTCCGCAAGGATCACCTCACCCGGTACGGCGGCGATCACTACACGCCGTTCATCGATTCGATCGCGGCGAAGGGCGTCACGCTCGACCAGCACATCCAGTGCGCGAACTGGACGTTCGCGTCGACCACCTGCACCTTGGCCGGCCGGTACAACATCGAGCGCGGGCACATCCCCCGGCTCAACGGCACCGACGAGAACCGCCCGAAGGTGCCCGAGGGCACCCCGTTCCTCGCGACCTGGCTCGGCCAGCACGACTTCTACTCGGTGATCGTGTCGGGCAACGACTGGCTGTCGTCGAACTGGGGGAACACCCAGGGGTACGACGAGTCGCTCCGTCCTCCGGGTAGCGCGTCCACCGTGTGGGACACGGGTTCGCGTGCGATCCGCGAGGCGATCGACCGGCGCGAGGCGGACCGGTGGTTCCTCCACCTGCACTTCATGGAGCCCCACGCGTCGTACGATCCGCCGTCGGAGAACATCATCGGCGAAGAGAACGTCGAGCCGTGGCCGGAAGACCTGACCAACCGCGACACCCACTACGCGTGGCGCGACGAGTGGCCGTCACTCGACCCGTCCGACCAAGACCTGCTCGAGGCGAACCTCCGGCTGCTGTACCAGGGGGAGATCCGGACCATCGACCAGCGCCTGGCCGACATCTGGACCGAGATGGAGCGCGAGGGCTACCTCGACGACACGCTGGTCGTGTTCTGGAACGACCACGGTGAGCAGTTCTGGGAGCACGACCACCAGACCCACGCGTACTCGTTGAACAACGAGGAGAACGACGCGTTCGCGATCTTCTGGTCCCGCAACATCGTCCCCACGCACTACGCGGGGCCGACCGCGTCGATCGACCTCGTGCCGTCGGTCCTGCAGGTGTTCGGGTTCGCCCAGCCCCCCGAGGTGACCGGCTGGCCGGTCGGCGACGCCCCGGACGATCGGCCGCGGTTCGCCGAGTCCCTCGCCCGGCTGGGCGGGATCAACGCAGTGCAGCGCGACGGCCTGCTGCTTCAGTACTTCTGGTCCGGCGGGCTGTCGTTCTACGACCGGAACGTCGACCCGAACGAGCAGAACAACCTGTACGATCCCGAAGATCCGCGGGTGCTCGAGCTGTGGGACCTGCTCAAGCCGATGGCGGTCGCGATGGCGCCGCTGATCGTGGGCGGCGCGCCCCAGCCGATCTGGCCGACCGACCTCCCCTGACGGCCGTTCGTGTGCCCGCGCCCCTCGTGATCGGGTAGGGACCGGTGTTCCTCCCCGCCGGCCCGCCGTCCCCGCCGAGGTGCGGTACACTGCGGCGTGCCGTCCCCGTGGCCCCTGTTCGTCGACGTGACCCCTGCCGTGCTCGCGCTCGACGGCGGCAAGCAGTGTGGTCCGTCCGCAGCCGACTTCGACCGAGACGGCGACCTCGACCTGGTCTCCCCCGCAGACGCCGCCTCGACCGGCGTGCGGGTGCTGCGCAACGACGGCGGGATGCTCCAGGCGTGGACCGACGCGACCCCGCAGGAGCTGTTGGTGGGGTACGAGACCCGCGGCCTGCTCCCGGTCGACCTCACCCACGACGGGTACCCCGACCTGGTCCGGGTCGGGCTGTTCCAGATCGACGTGTTCGTGAACGGCGGCGCCCCCGAGGGCGCGCTGTCGCTCGGCTGGACCTGGGCGTGGCCGGCCGACACGGGGCTCGGGTTCGAGGGGGCCGGCGTGGCCGACGTGACCGGCGACGGGTGGCTCGACGTGCTGCTCACCGGCGCGACCCTCGCGAACTGGGTGCTGATCAACCCGGCCGACGGCTCGGTCGCGCTGGCGCCCGACGACCAGGCCGACGACGGTCTGCCGCCCGCGCCGATCAACTCCGACTTCTCCACCGTGGGCGACTGGGACCTCGACGGGGATCCGGACTGGGTGATCCGCGAGGCAGGCCTCGGCAGCCCCGACGCGTGGCTGCGGACCCCCACCGGGTGGGTGGCGGACACGCTCGATCTCGACGCCTCGAACGACGCGAAGGGCGCGGTGGCGCTGTGTGACGGCGCCGGCGGCGGCGCGCTCGACCTGTTGTGGTCCGCGCCGGTCGAGCCCTCGCTGTCCGTGTTCCGCTGGACCGGCAGCTGGTCCGCGGTCCCGCAGTCCCTCGACCCGCTCCCGGTCCGCTCGCTCACCTGCGCCGACCTGAACGCAGACGGTCTGTCCGACGTGGTGTTGTCGGCCGACGACGGAGACGTGGTGCTCGCGGGCCCGTGGGTGGAGGTGTTCGCGCTCCCCTCCGCCGGAGCCACCGTGGGCACGGTCGCGGCGGACTTCGACGGAGACGGCGACCTCGACCTGTACCTGGCGCAGGACGGCGAGACCAACCGCCTGCTGGAGAACCGCCTCGACGACGGGCGCGGGGTCGAGGTCCGGCTGCAGCGCAACGTGGGCACCTGCGAGGCGCCGGTCCTGCGGGAGGACGTTGGCGGGTCGATCCGCGGCACGTCCCCGTCCACCAGCCGGCTCGAGCTGTCGGGGGGCTACGGGCGAGGCCAGGTCGCCCCGCCCGGGCTGATGCTCGGCGTCGATCGGCTCGGGGCCACGATCGAGGTGCGGTTCGCCGGGAGCGTGGCACCCGTCGTGGTCGCGATCCCGGCGGGGGTGGCGTCCGTCGCGATCGTCGACGACGATCCTGACGGAGACAGCGTGATCGCCGAGCCGCCGACCGACACCGACCGGGACGGCTTGGCGGACGGGTCGGACGTGGACAGCGACGGCGACGGTCTGCTCGACGCGCTCGAGGCCGGGGTCGGTCGGTGCCTGGCGCCGGTCGACACCGACGGCGACTCGGTGCCGGACTTGTACGACCTCGACTCGGACGCCGACGGGCTCGCGGACTCGGACGACCCGGACCCGACCCACGCCGACGACCCGCCGCCGGTCGACTCCGGCGAGCCTCCGATCGACTCGGGGACCCCGCCGGGCGACGACGACGACGACGACGCGACCCCGCCGCCGCCCGGCACGCCGGACGACTCCGACGGCGACGGGGTGCCC
>JBEBJC010000350.1:0-7871 GCA_040080105.1 Myxococcota bacterium | reverse complement strand
GGTCGGGCTCGCGGCCGAGCCCGACCCGGCCACCGCGGTGCGGCTGTGGTCCGCGGTGGCGCGAGACGCCCGGCGACAGGGCGAGGTCGTCGAGGCCGGCCACGCGCTGCGGCGCGCGCTCGAGCAGGTCCGGGCCGCGGGGGTGGCGCGGTTCGAGGCGGTGGTGTCGACCAACCTCGCGAACCTGCACCGGTCCACCGGCCACCTGGTCGAGGCCGCGCGGCTGTACCACCAGGCGCGGGCAGCGGCCCTCCGGTTGGGTGAGGTGCGGATCGAGGCCGCGGCGCTGCACAACCTGGCCGGGCTGCGGCTCGAGCAGCACGCGGTCGGGGAGGCGATCGGGCTCGCGCGAGAGGCGCTGCGGGTGGCGCGCCACGGCGGCGAGGTCGCGGTGCTCGCCCACGTGGCGCACACGCTCGGCCACTTGCTCCACCACGTGGGCGCACACGACGAGGCCGAGGCGTCGTACCTCGAGGCGATCGGCCTGCTCCGGCGCGTCGATCCGTCGTTCGCCTGCTCGGCCGAGGGGGACCTCGGGGCGTTGCTCGCCGATCGGGGGCTGGTCGACGCCGCGGCGCGCACGCTCGACCAGGTAGAGCGGGAGCTCGCGCCCGATCCGGTGCTGCGCGCGATCCTCGAGCTGCACCGCGCGCACCTCGACGCGGCGCGGGCGCGCGCGGCGGGATCGGGTGAAGAGGCCGAACGGTGGCGGGCCACCGCGCGCGCGCGCATCGCGGCGGCGCGGGGGGTGGGCGGCCCGCGGTGCGGGTCGGCCGCGTCGCTGGCCGAGCGCGTGGTGGAGGGCCGATGATCGGGGTGTGGTTCGCGGGGGCTGCGGCAGCGGGCGGGTGGACCGAGCCGCGCCCGTACGTGCTGCCGGTGGTGAACCTGTCGGTCATCGCGGTGAACGGCGAGACGTCGGCCCAGGCCAGCGTCGGCGCGGTCGGCGGCGCCCGGCTCAAGTACCGCGATCCTCCGGGTTGGCTGTCGCACACCCGCGGGTCGGTGGTCGGGTCGTACGGATTGAACACCGGCTCGTACGGGGCCGACTTGCGGGCCGGCTCGTTCATCGGCCCCGACACCAAGTTCCTGCAGTACCAGGTCGGGCCGGACCTGTGGTTCAACGGGTTCGGCCGGGAGGACTCGGTGGACTACCACCTCCCGTGGTCACCCGGGATCGACCTGCACAACCTGCTCACGTTGAAGCTCGCGAAGGAGTTCCACCTGGTGGGCGAGGTGACCCCCGGGTTCCCGTTCGCCGGCGAGCGGCTGGGCGGCGGGATCGGGCCGTTCCCGGAGCTGACCCTCGCCGGGATGGCGGTGGTGCGCGCGAGCTTCCTCCACCTCACGATCGGGTACTCGCGCCAGTACCGGTCGTTCGGCAGCTACGACGCGCTGATCCTCAGCGGGGCGCTGTAGGCGTTCGGGACCGGGTCGGTCGGCCGTTTGGCGCGCCTCGACGGCGTCGCGACGCCGTAGCGACACCGTCGCGACGTGCGACGACATTGGAGGCGGCGCAGCAGGTCACTGCGGTGATCCCGGGGTCGGCACGGCCCGTGCTACAGGGGAGCCAGGGAGGTCGACATGTCCGACCACGAGTCCGCCCGTCCGCCCGCGCCCAGCCCTGAGCCGAGTGCGGCCCCCGACGAAGGGGAGTCGATCCTCGCGATGCCGCGCTCCACGTTGGCCGTGTGGCTGGTGGGCTTCGTGATCGCGTCGGTGGTGAGCGTGTGGTACGTCGCGCCGCCCGAGTGGGGGGTGCTCGAGATCGGCGTGGGCGGCGTCGTGCTCGGCATCATGTCGTTCTACATGTTGTTCATCAACCGGTTGCTGGTGTCCTGAGCCGCCACACCTGCCCGGGGCCGACCACCTCGGCCCCGTGCGCGCGCACGCGCTCGGCGAGCCCCCGATCGGCGGTCACCACGGTCACCGGCGGCGCCGCGGCGAGCACCTCCAGCACGATCGCGTCGTCGCCTTCGTCCGGCGCGTCCACCACCTCGACCTCGGGGGTCGACGCCACGCCGCGGGCGGCCCCTTCGAGCACCAACACGAGCCGCGCGCCGAACGCCGGGCGGTGCCGCGCGAGGTGGTCGCGCAGCCGCTCCGCCGCCGCTCGTCGGTCTTTCCACCAGCCGTCCGGCTTCGCGCCCACCACGTTCGCGCCGTCGATCACCCAGGTCATTCAGGCGGGCTCTACGTCGTGGAACCGCGACACGTCCAGCACCAGCGACCCGTCCGGCGCCGTCGACAACACGTCGGCGAACCGGTGGCCGAACCGGATCGCGTCCACCTCGTACACCCGCTGGCCGTGGATCGTCTGGCCGGTCGTGTCGTCGAGCCCGGTGAGGGTGACCAGCAGCTCGAGCTCCCACCCGTCCGCCGAGGTGCGGGTCAGGCCGAACAACGGGCTGCGCTCGTCGAGCACGTGCATGATGGAGAACGAGCGGGACAACGCCGGGATCCGCGCCCGCACCGGCGTGAGCTCGAGCATCCGGTAGAACGGCCGGCCCTCGGCGGTCACGGTGGACAACGTGGCGTCGAGGCGGACGTTCGCCTCCAGCACCCGGTTGCCGCGCGAGTTCCCGAGCCGGATCATCAGGGTGGGGCGGCCGTCGTGGTCGCTGACGCACACCGAGTCGGAGAACACGATCCGCCCTTGTGGCTGCGAGAACTTGGCGAACACCAGCCCGGTCGACAGCGCGGTGAGCAACAGGCCCACCACCGACTCCCCGACCACCAGCAGGTGGGCGGGCACGGTCGCGGGGTACATCGCGCCGTACCCGATGGTGCCCATCGTCTGCACCGAGAAGAAGAACGCCGCCGGCAGGTCGCCCGGCGGCAGGTTCGCGACCCCGCCGACCCCGGCGTACGCGAGCGCGAACCCCGCGTTCGCCAGCAGGTACGCGGCCACGATCGCGCCGACCGCGCCGGCCCACGAGGCCCGCAAGTACCAGTGGTACAGATCGCCGAGCCACGGGCTGGGCGCGCCGTGCACCCGGACCTCGTACGACGCTCCCGGTGAACGAATCGTTCGGACAGTGCCCATCCCGCGCCGCTAACCCGCGATAGCGGGGCGCGAGGAGGGGAGTTGATCGTCACCACCACCAACGACGTGTCGGGCCACGACGTGGCCGAGTACCTCGGGATCGTACGCGGCATCGTCGTCCGCGCCACCGGGATCGGGCAGGGGCTGCTCGGCGGCCTGCAAGCGCTCGGGGGCGGCAACGTCGCGGCGTACCAGGAGGTGTGCGAGCGGGCGCGCCGCGACGCGTACGACGCGCTGTTGAAGCACGCGTCCGAGCTCGGCGCCGACGCGGTGATCGGGATGCGGTACGACGCCACCGAGTTCGTGCAGGGCTCGACCGAGGTGCTCGCGTACGGGACCGCGGTGAAGCTGTCGGTCCGCTGACGCTCGGGCTACAGGGTGCCGCCCGCCGCGACCCCGACGTACGGCACGTCGTGGAGCCCGAGGTCGAGCCGCACCATCGCCCGTTCGGCGATCACGACCTTCGGGGCGAGGGTGAGGTCGAGCACCGGGAACACCCCGGGCAGCTGCACCGCCTCGTCGGCCGAGCAGCCTTCGTACCGCTGGGGGGCCGAGGCCTCGGGCAAGCAGGTCGGATCGGCCGACGGGTGGTACCCCGGGTGCCACACCGACAGCTCGCCGGTGCGGGGGCCGAGGCCGATCCCGCCCCCGATCGACAGGAACACGTCGATCGGGACCGTCGGGGGGCGCGCGATCGGCGCGTCGTACGAGTAGTTCGCGCCGAGCACCCACCCGCCGAGCCCGGTGGCGGACAGGTAGTCGCCGTCGAGGTGATCGACCGGCTCGGACCCCTTCTCCACGTCGTCCCAGTAGCCGTGGCCGAGCGGCACCCCGAACCGCTCGAACCAGAACACGAAGCTCGCGTCGGTCGGCAGGTCCAGCGTGTACTCGAGCCCGAACACCTGGGCGCGGACCGCGGGCCGCTCGTACGGGAGCGCGCCTTCGTCGTCGGCGTCGTAGAAGTACCCGTCGAGGATCGCCCGCGGGAGGAACCCGTGCCGGTACCGCAGCCCGAGCGTGTGCGACGGGCCGAGCCCGCCCGCGTGCGCCGCAACCGCCAACCCCACCACCATGACGCCCCCCGGCCCGGTTAATCGATTCGCCTCTGGGAGGAGAAGCATGCCCCATCCCCGACTCGACGAGGTCGCCGCTCGCGCCGAACGCGGCGTCCCTGCTCTGCTCGACCGCCTCGCCGGCTACCTCGAGATCCCCGCGATCTCGTGTGACGCGGCGCACGCCGACGACGTGCGACGGCTCGCCGAGCGCGTGCGCGACGATCTGGCCGCGCTCGGGCTGACCGCGCGGGTGCACGAGGTGCCGGGCGCGCTGCCCCTGGTCGCGGCGGAGTGGATGGGCGCCGGCCCCGACGCGCCCACGGTGCTGGTGTACGGCCACCTCGACCTGCAACCGGTGAAGGGCGAGCCGTGGACCACCGAGCCCCACGTGGCCACCGTGAAGGGCGACCGGATGTACGCGCGCGGCGCGGCCGACGACATGGGCGGCTGGGTGTCGCACATCGGCGCGCTCGAGGCGTGGCTGTCGGCCGGCGGCCCGCCGTGCAACGTGCGCCTGGTGGTCGAGGGGGAGGAGGAGATCGGCAGCCCGAACCTCGAGCGGTACATGGACGCGTTCCCCGAGGCGTTCGCGGCCGACGCGATGATCCTCACCGACTGCGAGAACCCGTCGACCGACGTGCCCGGCCTCACGGTGTCGCTGCGCGGGCTGCTCGAGCTCGAGCTGGTGTGTGAGGCGCTCGACGCCGACGTCCACAGCGGCCTGTGGGGCGGGATGGTCCCCGACGTGTCCGCGGCGCTGGTCTTGCTGCTGGCGCGCCTGTTCGACGAGGACGGCCGGCTCGCGCACGGCCGGGTCGAGGTCGACGAGGCGCGCAAGCGCTCCGGCCGCGACGTGCCGCTGACCGAGGAGGTGCTCCGCGGCGGGGCCCACCTGCGCGAGGGCGTGGCGCCGCTGCCCCTGCGCGGCCGGTCGGCGGCGGAGTGGATGTGGTGGCAGCCGGCGGTCACGGTGATCGCCACCACGCTGCCGACCCACGATCGGAAGAAGAACGCGCTGCGGACGGCCGCCTCGGCCACGTTGTCGGTCCGGCTCGCGCCCGATCAGACCCCGGCCGATCTGGTGCCGGTGCTCGAGCAGGTCCTGCTGCGGGACCCGCCGGGCGGGGTGAAGGTCCGGCTCGAGCCGCGCGGGCTGCCGGGGGAGGGGTGGCTGTACACCCCGAAGGGGCCGGCGTTCGAGGCTGCGGATCGCGCGTACGTGAAGTCGTGGGGCCGCCCGCTGGTCCAGGTCGGCGTGGGCGGGTCGATCCCGTTCGTGGCGCTGTTCGGCCGGCGGTTCCACGGGCTGCCGCTGATCCTGAACGGGGTGATGGATCCGCTGACCACCGCGCACGGGCCGAACGAGTCGCTCCACCTCGGCGTGTTCCGCAAGGCGGTGCTCGCGAACGTGTACCTGCTCGACGAGCTCGGGGCGCTCGGGCGCCGCGGCCTGCGGAGCTGACGGTGTGGGTCGCGGCGGCGCTCGCCGCCCCCCCGTCGATCGACGAGCCGCTGCGCACCGGCGCGTCCGCCCCGGCCGACGCCGCGGTGGTGGTGGGGGTCGAGGACTACGCGTTCGTGTCGGACGTGCCGTGGGCGGCGGCGGACGCCGACCTGGTGTACGACTGGCTCGTGTACACCCGCGGCGTGCCGGCGCGGGCGGTCGAGCGGCTGACGAACCCGTCGCGCGAGCAGGTGTTGGCGGGGCTCGACCGGGCGCGCGCCGCGGTGGGGCCGTCGGGCACGGTGTGGGTGTACTGGGCCGGCCACGGCGCGGCGTCGCCGGTCGACGGGCAGCGGCTGCTGCTCGGGGTCGACGTGATGCCGGACGAGACCGTGTTCGCGTCGCGCGCGATCGCGGTGGAGGAGATCGAGCGCCGGCTCGAGGGGGCGAGCGCGGTGTTGTGGCTCGACACCTGCTACTCGGGCGCCACCCGGACCGGCGACCCGCTGCTCCCCGGCACCCGGTTCGCGGTGCCGGCGTGGACCCGCGCGCCCGGCGCCTCCACCACGGTGTGGACCGCGGCCGACCAGGGGGAGCTGTCGTCGGCGTTCGATCCGGCGGGGCACGGGTTGTTCACCTACTTCTCGGTGGGCGCCCTGCGCGGGTGGGCCGACGGAGAGCTCACCGGCGCCCGCGACGGGGTGGTGACGGCGGGGGAGGCCCAGGCGTACGTGCGGCGGGCGCTGGCGACGCTCGGCCAGCGGCGGCAGACCCCGGTGCTCGAGGGCGGTGACGACGCCGCCGGCTGGTCGCTCGGGGCGGAGGCGACGCCGGCGCTCGACGGCTTCACCGGGACCGCGCCCGCCGCCGGTCGACCGGACCTGTCCGCCGAGCTCGAGGCGCTCCGTGCGCAGCAGGAGGCGCGCCGCGCCGAGGAGAAGGCCGCGGCGCGGGCGCGGGCGGAGGCGCTCGACCTCGCCGCCCGCCCGGTGCGCGAGGAGGCCGCCGCCGCGTGGGACACCACCGAGGAGATCCTGGCCCACGGCGGCCCCGAGGGTGAGGTCGCGCTCCGCCGGTTCCTCGACCGGTACCGGGGCGCGGCGGTGACCCTCGACGGCGCGGAGGTCCCGGTGACGGTCGCCGAGGTGGAGGTGGCCGAGCGCGCCCTCGCGGCGTACGACGCCACCGTGGTGACCGCGCGGGAGCGGGCGGCGCGGAAGCGGACCGCGGCCGGGCTCACGGTGGGCCTCGGCGCGGCGGCGTCGCTGGCGGTCGCGGCGGGGACTCAGGCGCTGTACCTGCGCGCGGCGCCGTCGGCGGGCACCCTCGACGGGGTGTACGTGGTGAACCAGGTCGCGTCGTGGTCCGCGCTCGGCCTCGGCGTGGTGGGCGGCGGGCTCGTCGTGTCGGGGGCGTTCTGATGTGGTGGCTGGCCGGGTGTGTCCGCCTCACCGCGGACGATCGCGATCTGCGGCTGCCCCACTGGGCCGACGTGTCGGTGGGTTCGGGCGCGACCTGCGCCGTCCGGCTCGACGGGACGCTGCGGTGCTGGGGGGAGGGCGCCACGTTCGACTGGGCGGAGGTGCCGCCGCCGGGGGACGACCACGCCGCGGTGAGCGTGGGGTACCGGCACGCGTGCGCGCTGCGGGTCGACGGCGGGCTCCGGTGCTTCGGCGACGAGGTGGTGTTCGACGGGGGGCACCCGACCGACCCCGACGGCCCGTTCACCTGGGTCGAAGCGGGGACCGACCGGACCTGCGCCGGCGACGACGACGGCGGGTTCACCTGCTTCGGAGGCGACACGTCCTGGCAGGACGGCGCGCCGTACGACACCGAGATCCGCGACCTCACGCTGGCGGGGCACGGCTGTGTGCTCGGCGTCGACGCCGCGCTGTCGTGTTGGGGCGCCGGCGCGTACACCCCGGACACCGATTCGATGCTCGATCCGGTGCAGGTCGCGCTCGGTGAGGACCTGTCGCTGGCGCTCCTCGAGTGGGACGGCGCCGTGTGGGCCGGGGACACCATCACCCCGTCGCGGGCGTTGACCCAGGTCGAGGGCGGCCCGTTCACCCAGATCGATCAGGTGGGGGCGGGGCTGACCTGCGGGCTGGTGCGGTCGGAGATCTCGTGTGTGGGCCAGGTCGCCGACGCGCTGCTCGAGCCGCCGAGCGGCCCGTGGGACACGGTGTCGGTCGGGTGGAGCGTCGGGTGCGCGCTGGACGGGTCCCACCGGATGGGGTGCTGGGGCGACGCGGCGCAGTCGTACCTGCCGCGGTAGGCCCCTCACCCCGGCCCTCTCCCCCGATGCGGGGGAGAGGGGGAAAAA
>JBEBJC010001489.1:0-1610 GCA_040080105.1 Myxococcota bacterium | reverse complement strand
GAGGTGAGGCGGTCCTTGAGGCCGAGCACCAGGTCGCCGACGGTGGCGTCGGCCACGATCCCGGCGTTGAACAGGGCCCGCATGAAGTCCGGGCCCGACCCGCCGCTCGGGTTCTCACACCGCGAGAAGCTCGCCTCCCAGCTCAGCGCCCCCTGGAAGTCGATCCCGTTGAACCCGGGCTCGGAGTCCGAGTGGAACACGCCGAGCGCGGTCTGCAGGTCGTACTCGGGGTTGTTGAACGTGTTCAGCGTGTACTCGTCGGGCTTGCCCCACATCATCGCCGCGTAGACCGAGGTGAGCAGCGTGCGCCCGGTCTGGCGGTGCACCAGCTCGCCCGGCCCGTTCTTCGTGAGCTCTCCCTCCTCGAACACCGTGTACGGGTCGATGATCGGCTCCATCCCGTACGGCTCGGTCGGGCAGGTCTGGGGCAACCCGGCGTTGAAGTACGGGTCGGTGGCCACGTCGACCAGCAGCTCGGTGAGCGACCAGCCGTTGGTGACCATCGCGTCGGTCATCGCCGACAGCCGCGCCTGCTGCGACTCGTTCCGGCTCATGCCGTACGGCAACAACATCCGGTTGCCGAACGCGAGCTTCCACACCTGGTCCACGAAGTTCTGCGCGGTCAGGTAGGCGAACGCCTGGTCGGGCGCGATCGCGCCGTCTTCGCCGATCGCCGGGCCGGCCTCGACCATGCTGTCCACGCCGGTCGCGAACAGCCGCTCGATGTCCCACACCGAGCCCTTCTTGCCGTACTCGGCGCCGAAGTACGCGTCGGTCACCCCCAGCAGGTCGGTGCTCTCGGTGTACTTGGAGAAGGTGCCGCAGGTCGCGCTCATCCCCCACGGGAACTCGTCGTACACGCCCGGGTCGGGGAAGAAGATCCCGGTCTGCACGACACCGTAGGTCCGCTCCATCGCGTAGAACGAGGCGGGATCCTGCGGTCCGCCGGCGCGGTCGAACAGCGCCTCCTCGAACAGCCCGCCGCGGCCCCACGCGCGGTCCAGCGTCGGATCGGGGTCGTCGGTGACCGAGAACGTGCTGTTGTGGCAGCCCATGCAGTTCACGTTGCGGTCGAGGTACACCTCGAGCAGCTGGTCACCCTGGTACTGCCGGAGCGTGGCCTCCGCGATCTCGGGCTCGAACACCATCACCAGGTTCGAGTTGTGCATCGCGAACAGGTTGGCCTGGTACACCACCGACACGTCGTCGGCGACGATCGCGTCGATCATCACGTCGGCCATGTTGAAGTTCGGGCCGTAGGTCCCGTCGTCGGGCGCGCTGCGGCGGATGAACTGGGCGAGGTCGCCGTCGTGGCCGTTCAGCGAGGGGTCCTCGAAGCAGGCGGCGTCGTTGCCGATCTGCCCGCGGCTCGCGTACACCATGTCCGACATCTGGATCCGCCACCAATCGGCGAACTCGGGCGACAGGGCGAGCGTGCGGATCACCGCCTCGCGCCCCTCGCGCTCGGCCAGATCGGCCCACAACTTCACCTCGGTCGCGCCGAGGGTCTTGCGGCCGACCATCAGCGGGAACACCCGCTGCACCCACACCTCGTGACCGGCGTCACACACCGCCTGCACTTCGGGCGGGGTGGTGGGGTCGGTGGGCTC
>JBEBJC010001488.1:0-1612 GCA_040080105.1 Myxococcota bacterium | reverse complement strand
AGCAGGTACTGCTCGCGCGAGGACAGGGGTTCGACCAGCTGCTCGCCGGCGAGGCCCTCGTACAGCACCGCGCCCAGCGCGAACACGTCGGAAGCCGGCCCCCCGGGGTGTCGCGGGTCGAACCGCTCGGGCGACAGGTACGACAACGTGCCGATCAGCGCCGCGGTCTTGGTGTGGGCCTCGCGCCCCGGGTCGGCCGCGCGGGCGATCCCGAAGTCCAGCAGCTTCACGTCTCCGTGTCGGCCGATCCGCACGTTCGCCGGCTTCACGTCGCGGTGGAGCAGCTGCAGCGACCCGCCGGTGGGGGACGGAGCGCTCCACGCCACCGCCAGCGCGTCGGCGACCCGGCCGATCACCTCCACCAGCGCCCGCACCGGCATCCGTTCGGCGACGAAGCACTCCTGGAGGTCGGCCCCGTCGACGTACTCGGTCACCAGCGCGACCCGGCCGTCGAGGGTCGTCAGGTCGAGGACCTTGAGGATCACCGGGTGGTTCAGCAGGCCCAGGATCCGCCCCTCGTCGCGGAGCCGCTGGAGCGCCTGGGCCCCGGGATCGAGGCCCTCGTGGAGCAGCTTCACCGCCACCTCGGACCGCACCCCGCCGGCCTCCCGCACCGCCAGCCAGACCTCGCCGAACCCGCCGCGTCCGAGGCGGCGCTGGAGCTGGTACCGACGGTCCGGGTCCGACATCGCACCCGGTCTATCTTCGGCGGCGCCCGGACGTCTGCCGGGTCAGCGCCGTTCGGTGAACCCGGTGGGACCGACCCCGTCCAGCCCGCTCGCGTCGACCAACGGTCCGCGGGCCGCGAGGGTGGCGAGCGCGTCGGCGAGCAGGGGCGCGTTGAGCGCGTACAACGTGTCGTTCGGGGGTCCGTTCAGGTTCCCCGGGACGAACAGCGTGTGTCCCAGCCACAGCGCGACGTAGCCGTCCGGCTCGAGCGCGAGGTCGAGGTCGGCGAGGTCGCGCATCCAGCCGAGCTCGGGCGGGCCGTCGGGCCGCTGCCGCGCCCACGCGAGCAAATCGAGCCGGACCTGCGCCGATTGCACCGGGACCGGGGCTCGGGCGATCGCGTGCGCCACGGCGTGCGGGTCGCTGGTGGTGACCTCGTCGGACCAGCCGTCCGTGGGGCCGCCGTCGAGGATCGCCCACCGCGGGCGCGCGAACCCGTCGAGCGCGGCGAGCAACTGCCCCACGAGCGCTCCGTTCGCCGCGTTGTCTCCGTCGGCGGCGCGCAGGGCGTAGGTCCAGCTGCCCGCGTGGCTCCAGATCCGCCAGCTGTCGTGCACCGGCGCCAGCTCCCCCGGCATCAGCGCTCCCCGTCGTCGGACGACCGGGAACTTTGCTGGTACATCGGGGCTCCTGAGGACGAGAGCCCCCTCAGGGTATCCCAACCCTGGTGCCGGCGGCACCTGGTCGCGACCGCCCCGCCAGGTGAGGGGGCGGGGCGAGGGTGGCATGGCGAGCCGGATGTTGTCGTTCGGGTACTGGTCCGATCCCCTGTGTATCTGGGCGTTCGTCGCCCAACGCAAGCTCGACGCGCTGCTCGAGCGGCACGGTCACCTGCTGCGCGTCGACTACCGGGTGGTGCCGGTGTTCGGCTCGGTTCCGGACC
>JBEBJC010001487.1:0-1613 GCA_040080105.1 Myxococcota bacterium | reverse complement strand
CCCGGGTTGGGCCCCGGAGGGCCCCCGCCGGGGCCCAACCCGGGGGACCAGCCCTGCCCGCCGATCGACAGCTCGATCGGCAAGTGTGGGGACGACTTCCGGATCCTTCGCACCGCCCTCACGTGCGGCGGGAACGGGGCGATGGCGGTGGCAGTGTCCCCGGCTCCCGGGACCGGGACCCGCGTCACCGCCACGCTGGCCGACGGCTCCCGGTTGGTCGGCAGCCTGGTCGCCGCCGATCCCCTGTGCCTGCTCAGCGACGGCACCAAGGCCGACTTCAGCTTCGGTTTGACGTACACCGCGGACCTCGGCGAGGACCAGGCGCCGGACGGCTCGGTGATCCCGTGCGTGCGGCAGTCCAAGACCGTGTTCTCGAGCTTCGACTTCGATCTCGACCTGATGGACCCGTGGCGGCCCAAGTTCGAGGAGCAGATGCACCTCGCGTTCGACAGCGGCATCGTCAACCACGTGTTCGGCACCCAGGGTGGCCCGCCGCTGGCCGGTCGATGTGCAGTGTGGCGGATCCTGCCGTAGGGTCGCGCCCACCCGTCGTCCCACGGTGAAGGCTTTGCGGGGCCGCGGTGTCTCTCCCAGCGGAGGAGGGAGACATGCCGAGCTGGTTTTCGGTGCTGGTCCCGGTCACGTTGTCGTTCGTCGCACCCCCCGAGGTGCCGCTGGACGTGGAGATCGACGCGCTCCGAGGGGTCGACGCGACCGAGCGGGGAGCGCCGGCGCTGGCGGCGTTCACCGAGGTGCTGTCCGAGACCGCGCGGTTCGCCGCCGAGGGCGACGCGCCGGTGACGGTGACGCTGGTCGCGGTGACGACCGAGGTGCGTCGGTCGGGGACCGAGGTTGTGGGGACGTTCCGTACGACCGACGCCGCGGGTGCCGTGCTCGACGAGGTGACCCTGACCGAGCCCGACCTCGTGGCGCTCGGACGGCGTTACGGGCAGCGCATCGCGCCGCACGCGACCACGGCGGAGCGCTGGTTGTACCCGACCGGTTCGCCGGGCCTGCGGGAGGCGATGGGCCAGGTGGCCGCCGACGACTGGGACGCGGCGAGCGCGACCTGGCGCGAGGTCGTGCTGAGCGGAAGCCCGCGGGACGTGGCGCGCGCCCGCCACAACCTCGCGGTGTCGGCGGAGCGGGCGAACCGCCTGGACCGCGCGCTGCAGCTGTCGCGGAACGCCGCGCCCGAGCTCGGGGCGACCAACGACCGGTACGTGCTGGCGTTGGAGCAGCGGTGGCGGGACGCCAAGTTGCTCCAGCAGCAGCTTTCGGGCAACGACGCGACGGCCGAGCGATAGGAAGGCCTCGGAGCTGTCGACGTTCGACGCGGTCACGCTGGCCCTCTGGCCGGCTGACCATCTCCGGCGTGACCGATCTGGTGGGCGCCAACCGACACGCCGGCCAGGAGCCGGCGCCATCCTCCTGTTCGACGGAGATGGCCACGACGACCGATCACGGGTGAAAGGAGGTCCTACCTCGTCTACGGCGGGATTCCCTGGGGGCGGAGCCCCTCACCTATGACTGGTCCGGGCAGGCGGAGTACCTGTCCCTGGCACGCCAGCGCCCGCCTACGGCCACCCTCACCCGCACCTCGAGTGCCTGTT
>JBEBJC010001486.1:0-1614 GCA_040080105.1 Myxococcota bacterium | reverse complement strand
TCGAACGTCTGCACCTGCGTCGCGTTGCCGCGCGCGTCGGTGACCTGCAGCACGTTGCCCTGCACGTCGAGCGTCAGGTGGGTGACGTGCTCGGTCAGGCCGTCCGGCGTCTCGGTCGACCGGTACACCCGACCCTGGGCGTCGAGGTGGGTCGTGGCCGGCGTGTCGTGGAGCGGGCTCGTCGGGTCCGTGTCGTGCTCGTCGTACGCCGACACCGACCACGGCGCGTACGTCCACCGCTGGACGTGCCCGTCCGGCAGCGTGACCTCGGTGTTCCGGCCCACCGGATCGTACGCCAGGATTGACGTCACCCCGGTCGCGACGACCGCGTCGTCGTCCTCGTACCCGGAGGTCGGGCTGAAGAACGGCTCGTACTGCTGGACCGGCAGGCCCTTGTTGTTCCTCACCGTGCGGCCGGTCCCGACGAACCGCGGCGTCCCGTCCACGTCGGGGGCGGCCTGGACCTTGGTCTGCACCACCGCGCCGCCGCCGTCGCTGTACACCCACGACGACTGCCACACCTCCTCGCCGTACCGCTCGCGCACCGCTGCGTGCACCGACGCCGGATTGTGCGCGGTGTCGTACGTGAACGTCGCGCTGACCTCGCCGGGCGCGTCGCCGTCCGGGCCGTTGCGGGTCGCGGTGGCGAGCACCCGACCCAGCGGATCGAACGCCGCTTCGGTGGCGGTCCCGTTCGGGTCGGTCACCCGAACCGGTTGCATCGACTGGTAGTCCACGTCCGCGGTCACCCGCATCCCGACGGCGTCCTCGACGGCGGTGAGTGCGAGCGCGTCGGCATCCCAGGTCAGGGTGGTCGGGTTGCCGAACGGGTCGAGGTGGACAGTGGGCTGGTAGAACCGGGTCGGGTCGAGCGGGGTGCGGCCCGACGGGATCCACCACCCCTCGGAGGTGCCGGTGTCTTCGGGGTCGGCGAGGTAGCCCGCGTCGACGAGGTCGGCCGGGGTGACCCGATCCCCGTAGACGTCGGTGAGGACCGAGGGGGTGAGGGCCAAGGCGTAGCGCTGGTGGACCCCGGCGCGCAGGCCGAGGACCCCGACCGGCAGCGGACCGGTGAGGGCGTCGTCCCAGTACCGGGTGAGCTGGTGGCCGAGGAGCCGCTTCGGGCCGTCGAACGCGGGGGGCAACGAGGCGAGGTCGGCGGGGGTGACGTCGGTCCACGCGGGCGGCGACTCGAGCTCCCACGATCGGGTCCGCGCGGGCGCCCCGACGTGGTACGCGTCGGGGAGGTCCTGGTGCACGACCTCGGTCTCGGTGACCAAGATGGCCGGGGCCCCCTCCCCCCGGCGCTCTCGCCCGATGCGGGGGAGTGGGAGATTGGCGCGGCGCGGGTATGCCACGGCGGCGGTGTGGGTCGGGATCCCGTACGCGTCGAACCCCCACGACAGCGTGTGCGCGACCCGAGGGTCTGGGGTCCCCGCCGCGAGGTCCAGGTCGTACGACGCGGTTCGGGACTCGGTCGCGTCGACCCGGAAGCTGTCGGGAGCGAGCGCCACAACCGCGTAGGTGTGCTCGGTGACCGTGTACAGCCGCGCGAGCGCGCCCGCGCCGTCCTCCGCGTACACCTCCTGCCGGAGCACCTTCCCCTTCAGCGCC
>JBEBJC010000349.1:0-7894 GCA_040080105.1 Myxococcota bacterium | reverse complement strand
GACCCACAGCGCCCCCACCGACACCGCGATCGCCACCCCGGTGAACCCGAGGATCACCGTCGCCGCGATCCGGTCGTCCACCGTGCCCGCCCACGGCGCCGAGGTGAGGTCGGCGATCAGCTGCGCGAACGTGGGCTCGCGGAACACCTGGTGGGCGAGCACGTTCCACGCCCACATCGCCCCGAGCTGCACCGGCGCCGAGCGGGCCAGCCGCCACCCGGGCCCGGTCGTCTTCGCGTCGAGGTGCGGCGTGACGACCTGCTGCGCGATCATCGCCGCGGCCCACATCGAGCCCCACAGCAAGAAGTTCCACCCGATCCCGTGCCACAGGCCGGACACCACCATCGTGGCGACGGTGGCCCGGACCGAGTCGTGGTGGCGCGCGGCGAGCAGCCGCTGCGGCAGCGGCAGCCACCGCCGGGCGAACGCCGACCGGTACGTCGGGAAGAAGATGTAGTCCCGCAGCCACTCCGACAGGGAGATGTGCCAACGGGTCCAGAACTCGGCCGGGGTCCGGGCCAGGTACGGGTGGTCGAAGTTCGCGATCACCTGGAACCCGAACAGGCGCGCCACGCCCCGCGCGAGGTTCGCGTAGCCCGAGAAGTCGACCAACATCTGCACCAGGAACCCGACCGCGGCCGCCCACGACAAGATCGGCGCCGGGTGCTCCACCGCGGCAACCGCGCCCACGTACGGCGCGAGGGTGTCGGCGAGCACGACCTTCTGGAACGCGCCCCACGCCACGAGGGACAGGCCGGCGCGCACCGCCGCCCCGTCGACCACCCGGTCCTTCTCGACCTGCGGCAACAGCCGCCCGACCCGCTCGATCGGGCCCGCCAACAGCAGGGGGAAGAACGTGGCCACGGTGAGCCAGTCGAGCCACCCGGTGCGTTCGGCCGCGTCGGCCCGCAGCTTGAACTTCCCCCAGTACACGTCGATCGGGTAGCTCGCGTGCATCAACACGTAGAACGACAGGCCCGCTGGGACGGCGAACCCGAGCGCGCGCGGGTCGGCGTCGACCCCGAGGGTGCCGAGCGCGGCCGACACCTCGTCGACGTAGAACCCGGCCGCGCGGAACCCCAGCAGCACCGCCGCGCTCCCTGCCAGGCCGACCCGAAGCGCGAGGAGCTTGCGCTCGGGGTACTTGCGGATCGCGAGCGCGGTCGCGTGAGACCACGCGGCCGAGCCCACCAACACCACCGCGAACCACGGGTGAACCCACCCGTAGAACAGCACGCTCACCACCAGCAGGATCACGCTGCGCGCCCGCCGCGGTGCGCGCAGGTGCGCCAGCCACGCGAGCGCGACGAACGCGACGAACGTGCTCGACAACAACGACATCTACGGCCTCGTCTCGACGAGCGACAGCTCGGTGAGGATCACGAACCCGTCGGAGCGCGCCTCGAGCACCACCGGTCCGTCCTTGACCCCGATCGCGGCGCTCAACGGCACCACCTGCTCGAACCGCGGGCCGGCTTCGACCGGGACGGTCCACTCCCCGTACGGCATCCCCGCGACCGACAACGCCAGGTGCACCTCGCGGACGGTGCCCGGACGGAACAGCCGCACCCGCAGCCCGTGCGCGATCCCCTGCAGGCCGGAGGCGCTCGGGCGGGACAGGGTGGCCCGATCCCCCGGCAGCAGCCACCGGTGGGAGGCGATCCACTCGAAGAACGCCGGCGGCGGGGACTTCCGCCGATCCCGGTTCCTCCGCTCGAGCCCGGTGAGCCCGAGCTCCTCCCGGGTCGGCTCGGTCGGGTACCAGGTGCACCGCCGGCCCGGCTGCCACACCGCCACCGCGTCGGGCGCCGGCAGGTTGAAGCTCACCGATCCGTCGCGGGCGCGGCCGTCGATCATCCCGTTGGCGGTCGACAGGCGGACCGGCACACACGACTCGCTCGCGGTGAGCTCCTTGAGCGCGCTGAGCGACACCCACTCGCTGTCGATGTCGATCTGCGCCGCGAGCCGGTCGAGCTGCTGCGCCGGCGCCTGCACGATCGGCGGGGGCGGCCCGGCGTAGCTCACGGTCACCGGGGCCCCCGGCACCGGCAGCAGCGGCACCGACGCCGCGCTCGTGAGCTCGGTGCCGACCAGGAAGTCCGGGGGCCCGTCGGGCACGAGGGACGCGACGTGGCGCAGCACCAGCCACGGGCCGTCCGCGGGGGCGGTCCACCGCAGGGTGCGCGCGCCCTGCACCTCCAGCCGATCGACCGAGTACACCCGCGCCTCGCGCGACAGGTTCACCCTCCGGTCGTCGAGCCACAGGCTCGGCGGCTCGGTCCCGCCGAGCCCGACCGCCGAGGTCGACACCGCCGTCGTACCCTCCGGGATCGGGATCTCGAGGGACGTGCCGGGCAGCGCCCACCACACCCCGGCTCGCCGCAGCAGCGTCCCGACGTACCGCACCGGGGTGACCCCGCCGGCGCGGGAGGCGAGGGTCAGGTCGACCTCCTGCGGCAGCTCGTCCGACCAGGAGAGGGTGATGTGCTCGACCCCGACCCCCACCTCCGAGGTCGCGATCACCACCGTGCCGTCCGGCCGCACGAACCACTCGCCGTCACACCCGAGGGGCTCGGACGCGGCCCGCCCGAGCGGAGCGCCGTCGACCCGGACCACCAGCGGCGATCCGGGCACCGACACCCGCTCGAGCGCCGGGGTGGCGATCGGGGCGAGCGCGGGCGCCGGGTACGCCACCACACACGGCCCGAGCCGGGTGGGGGCGCCTGCGATCGGCACCGGCGCGGGCTCGCCCGCCCGCACGATCCGCGCGGTGGCGGCGGCGTGGTCACCACCGGCGGCGATCGACTCGATCAGCGCCTCGGTGGTGCGCATCGCCGCCTCGGGCGTCATGTGCACCCGGTCGACGAAGTCACTCGCGGAGCGCGACGCGCGGGTGAGGTCGACGAACATCGCGCCGCGGTCGTCGAGCCACTGGGTCAGCTCGCGCCGCAGCTCGTCCGTCCCGCGGGTGGTCGACCCCTCGCGGATCGGCAGCAGCACGAACACGATCCGCGACTGGTGCGACTCGGCGAGGTCGACGAAGTCGGCGACGAACGACTCCCCGGGGTGGGCGAGCGGGGCGCCCGACTCCGCCGACCCCGCGGACGAGCCCCCCTGGCCGAACACCGCCCCCGCGGAGCGCTGCACCAGCTCCCGGCCGCGCTCGGCGACCGTGCCTTCCCCGAGCGGCGCGAACAGCGCCCCGACCAGCTGGTCGCGGTACCCGTCCACCCACTGGTTGCGCAGCCCGGCGGCGCGGGCCGAGATCCACGAGCCACCCGCGGAGCGGCCGCCGGACATCCGCAGCTCGACCGCGGGATCGATGCCGTTGGACCAACTCGCGAGCGACATCCGGTCCCACGCCGATTCGGGGGCGACCGTGAGCAGGTGCTCCACCGACGACGCGACCACGACCGTGCTCGGGGTGTAGCCGCCCGCGTACACCCGGTCCTTGAGCACCACGTACCAGATGGGGGCGGTCGTCCCGGGCACGGTCGCGTCGAACGGCACGCCGCCCAGGCCCCGCCCGAGGCGCTCCGCGTTCAGGTTGCGCCCCGCCATCGAGTCGCCGAGCAGCACCAGCTCGGGGTTGGTCTCGGCGAGGCCCTCGTCCATCTCGATCGCCTGCGGGGAACGATCCAGTGGATCGGGGGGGCGCCCCAAGAACCACAGGCAGAACGCGGAGAGGATCCCGGGGATGACGATCGACAGGAGGCGCAGCGCCCCGTTTTCGGGCATGCTTGCGTCTAGCCTACCCAAAGCCGGCGAGCGACCCCCTTGTACGACCTTTCGAACCCCGACTCACCCACCGCCAACCTCCCCGATCTGGTCCGGTTTGCCGCGACGGCGCACCCGCGCGCGACGTTTCGCCATCTGGGCGATGGCGAGCAAGAAACCGAACAAATGACCACCGCCGACCTGTGGCGGCGCGCGCGGGCGATCGCGGTGGCCGTGCGCGAGGCGGGGGCGGCGGGCAAGACGGTGATCGTCCCGTGCCCGCCGGGCCTCGCGTTCACCCCGGCGATGATCGGCGCGATCGCCGCTGGCGCGGTGCCCGTCCCCACCCCTCCGCCGACCGGAGATCGCGCGCCGGAGCGGATGACCGCGATCGCCGCCAGCGCCGGGGCGGTGATGGTGTTGGCCCCGGCCTCGCTCACCCCGCAGCGCGCGGTGTTCCCGCCTACGTTGACCTGGCTCGAGAGCGACTCGGTGCCGGACTCGTTCGCCGAGCGGTACCAGCCGATCGAGCTCCTGCCGGACGCCGTCGCGTACCTCCAGTACACCTCGGGCTCCACCTCGCAGCCGCGCGGGGTGTCGATCACCCACCGGAACGTGCTGCGGAACTGCGCCGACGTACAGGAGGCGTACCACCTCGATCCGAGCTCGATGCTGGTCGGGTGGGTCCCCGCGCACCACGACCTGGGGCTGATCTACGGCGTCCTGGTGCCGATGTTCGTCGGGTGCAGCTCGGTCACGTTGCCCGCCGATCGGTTCGTGGAGCGGCCGATCCGCTGGCTGCGCGCGATCCACCGCTGGCGCGGGACCCACGTGGTGTCGCCGAACTTCGGGTACGAGCTGACGCTCGCGCGAACGACCCCCGCCGACCGGGCCGAGCTCGACCTGTCGTGCTGGACCACCGCCCTCAACGGCGCCGAGCCGGTGCGGCGGGCGACCGAGCAGCGGTTCGCCGAGGCGTTCGCCGGGTGTGGGTTCGACCGGGCGGCGTTCTCGCACTCGTACGGGCTGTCCGAGGCCACGGCGAAGGTGACGGCCGAGCGGACCGGCAAGCGCGGGCGGTTCTTCCGGCTCGACGCCGAGGCCTCCACCCGGCACGAGGTCGCGCCCGCGGTCGACGGCCGGCCGGCGATCGAGGTCGGCGGGTGCGGAGAGCCCGCGTCGACCCGGCTGGTGATCGTGGATCCCGACGAGCGGGTGGCCTGCCCGCCGGGCCGGATCGGCGAGATCTGGCTCGCCGGCCCGTCGGTGGCGGCGGGCTACGCCGGGCACCCCGAGGCCACCGCCGAGACGTTCGGGGCGCAGCTGGCCGGCGACGGCGGGCGGTGGCTCCGCACCGGAGATCTCGGGTTCGTCCACGACGGCGACCTGTACGTGACCGGCCGGTGCAAGGACCTGCTGGTGGTGCGCGGCGAGAACCGGTACCCGCAAGATCTCGAGTGGAGCGTGCAGGGGTGCCACCCGTCGGTGCGCCCGGGGGCCGCCGCCGCGTTCGCGGTCGACGACGGGGCGCGCGAGCAGCTGGTGCTCGCGACCGAGGTGTACCCCGACAAGGTCGGCGACGGCGCGGCCGCGCTCGCGGCGATCCGCGAGGCCGTGGCCGAGCACGGGGTGAGGCTCGACACGGTGGTGCTGGTTCGCCCGCAGGGGGTGCCCAAGACGTCGAGCGGGAAGGTGCGGCGGGCGGCGACCCGGTCCGCGCTGGCGCAGGGGATGTTGCCGATCGTGCTGCGGTGGGACGCGCCGCCCGAGTCGGACGCTGCGCCCGCGCCCGCGCCGGCCGGCTCCGGCCTCGACGCGAAGGTGGTGGCGGTGGTCGCGGCGCGCCTCGGGTGTGACCCGGCCGCGGTCAAGCCGGGGGTGACCTTCAAGTCGCTCGGGATGGACTCGATCGCGGCGGTGGAGATCGGCGAGCTGCTGGCGGCGGAGCTCGGGATGGAGTTGTACCCCGGGGTGGTGCAGGACCACGGCACGCTCGACGCGCTGGTCGCCCACCTCGAATCGGAGCGCGCGTGAGCCACCCGGATTGGGACGCCCGGTACCGCGCGAGCGACACCCCGTGGGACAGCGGCCGGCCGAGTCCGGAGCTCGCGCGGGCCCTCGCCGCGCACGCGTGTGGCCCGTGCGCGGCGCTCGAGCTCGGGTGCGGCACCGGCACCAACGCGGTGTGGCTGGCGCAGCAGGGGTTCCGGGTCACCGCGTGTGACCTGTCGGCGACCGCGCTGGAGGTGGCGCGCGCCCGCGCGGCGGCGGCCGGCGTGGAGGTGACGTTCCTCGAGCGCGACCTGCTCGCCGACCCCGACGTCGGCGGCCCGTTCGACTTCGTGTTCGACCGGGGCGTGTACCACGTGCTGCGCCGGGTCGACGCGGCGGCGGTGTTGGGCACGCTGGCCCGCATCACCCACCCCGGCAGCCGGTACCTGGTGATCACCGGCAACGCGAACGACCCGTCGGAGGCGCCGGGGCCGCCGAAGGTGCACGCACACGAGTTGTGCGCCGAGCTTCAGCCGTGGTGGGATCTGGTCGAGCTGCGCGAGATGGTGTTCGACGGCGTTCACCACGCCGGGGTGCCGGTCGAGCCGCTCGCCTGGAGCGGGTGGTTCCGGCGCCGCTCCGGCTGACGCTGACGGTCACGCGCCCCGAGCCAGCGCGTCGAGCCTCCGGCGGAGCTCGGACTCCGGGGTCAGGTCGAGCCGCCGCGCCACCGCCTCGGCTGCGTCCCTCTCCGCCTCGGCCCGCGCCAGGTCCCCGGCCATCCTGGCCGCCCGGCTGCGCACGCAGCGGGCGATCGCCACCCACAGCGGGTCGCCCCGGCTCGCGAGGCACCGCTCGGCGCGGTCCAACATCGGCTCCGCGTGGGCCGGCCCGTCGGCGTCCAGGTCGAGCTCGGCGAGCAACGTCGCGATGATCCCGAGCGTACGTAGATCGTGGGTCGGCTCGACCAAGTCGAGCGCCTCGACCATCCGCTGCCTCCCGCCGACCCGGTCGCCCCGCGCCGCCCGGACCAAGCCGAGGCCGGTGAGGGCGAACGCGCAGCCGATCGGGTTGCCGCTGGCTCGGTACCCCGCCAGCCCGGCCTCGTACGCGCGCTGGGCGGCCGAGTACTCCCGGCGCGCCAGCAGCAGCTCCCCGCGCGCGGTCCTCACCTCGGCGGCCAGGTACGGGTCACCGCGCAGCACGAACGTCCGCTCGGCCTCGTCGAGGCGGGGGGCCACCGCGTCGAGCCTCCCGCGAGCGAGATCGACGAGCGCGAGGTTCAGCTGGGCGTGCGCCGCCGAGCCGACGTTGCCGAACGAGCGGTGCAGCTCGTGCGCTTCGGTCAGCAGTGATGTGGCCTCGGCGAAGTCGCACGCCGTCGCCGCCACCAGGCCGAGGTTGCCGAGGGTGACCGCCTCCGACCGCCGGTTTCCGCGGCCGCGGTGGAGCTCGAGCGCGTCGAACAGGAGCCGGCGGGCGTCGTCGAGGCGGGACTCCTCCAGCGCCACCACCCCGAGGGCGGCGACCGCCACGGCCTCACCGCCAGTGTCTTCGACCGCGCGCGCCGCCTCGAGCGCCCGCTCGTACAGCGGGCGGGCGACGGCCGGCCGCCGACGCAGCCGCGCCGCGTCCCCCTGCGCCCGCAGGATCCGCCCGAGCGCGCGCCGATCACCCGCGCTCTCCGCCAGCGCAGCCGCGGCGTCGTAGTGGGCCGCGGACCGATCGTAGTCCGACGCGAGGCGCCGAGCCCAGCCTGCGTCCATCGACAACACCGTCCGCGCCGAGTCGTCGTGACCCGGCACCGCCAGCGCCGCTTCGAGCAGCCGGGCGCCCGCCTCGGCCGACCCGCAGCGCAACATCACCCGCCAGTACGCGCGCGCGGTCGGTCCCGCGACCGCGGCGTCCCCTCGGGTGACCGCCCGTTGGCACGCGGCGAGGAGGTTCGGCAGCGCGTCGTCGAGCTCCGCCGCCGCGCTGGGCCCGTCCGCCCCGTCCAACCGCGACAGAGAGCCTTCGAGCCCGTACCGGGCATACCACTCCCCGTGTCGGCGCTCCGCCCGCTCGGCCTCACCGAGCTCCATCAACCTCCGCCGGCCGTATTCGCGCACCAGGGACAACAGCTCGACCCGCTCGGGTGCGACCACCCGGACCAGGGAGTGGTCGACCAGGCGCTGCACCACCC
>JBEBJC010001485.1:0-1616 GCA_040080105.1 Myxococcota bacterium | reverse complement strand
CGGGGGTGGTGTTCGCGGCGGGCAGCGCCTGGATGCTCGACCTGGCCGGCCCCGGCGCTCCGAGTCGTACCAGCGCGTCGCTGTCGGTCGGGTTCGGGTTCGGCCCGGGGGTGGCGGGGCTCGCGACGCTGGCCCCGGGCTCGCCGTTGCTGGTGCCGTACGCGATCCAGTTGCCGGTGTCGCTGCTGACCCTGCTGCTGGCGGCGAGTGTTCGAGTGCCCGTCCGCCGCAGGGACGCCGGCCCGCCGCGCCGACCGGGCGTCGGTCGATGGTTCGTTCGAGTGGCGCTGGTCGCCCCGTGGATCTTCGCGTTCCCGAGCGTGGCGTTCGTGACGTTGGCCGGTGGCGTCTCCGCCGGTCCGCCGTTCGTCGGCCTGGTCGCGGCCGTGACTCTGTTCAGCGGGGCGATCGCGGCTCGGGCGGCGACCCGGACCCGCGCCGCGACCGCGGTCGCCGCGGGTGCAGCGGGTTTGGTGGTCGGTGCGCTCGCCGTCGGTGCGGCCTCGCTCACAGGGGTGGTGGGCGCTGCGGTGTTGCTCGGGTTCGGTCACGGAGTCCTACTCGCCCGCTCGCTCGAGTGGTTGGCGGCCGAGGTGGACGACCGCGCCAGAGGACGCGCGGTGGGGGCCACCTACGTCGTCGCGTACTCCGGGTTCGCCGCGCCGTGGTTGCTGGCCGTCCTGGGAGGGTCTCCGGCAGCGCTGCTCGGGGCCGCGGCCCTCGCCGCCCTCACCGCCGCCCTACACGCCGGGCTGGCGTGGGCTCGTCCGGGCCCGTGACATGCTGCGTCAGAACAACATCTCGAAGTCCGACGCCACGTACGACAGCTCGTCCGGCACCGTGATCGAGAACGCCAGCTCCACCGACACCTCCCCGTGGGCCGGCACCTCCAGCGACCAGCGGATCCGCTGGTCCTCCGCGTCGACCGCGCCGTTCCCGAGGTCGATCGGGCGGACCTCGATCCGGGTGTCCTCCGACAGCGGCAGCTGGTCCTGCAGCGCCACCGTCTCGGCGGTCGCGCCGTGGTTCGCGACCACCGTGCGGAACCGGAACGTGTACCGGGTGCTCTTGCGCCCGATCCGCTCCTGCTGGCGGGTCACCAGCTGGCGGGTCACCCGGAACCGGTCGTCGGTGCCGAACGCGAGCTCGAGCGTCTCCCCGGGCACGATCGCGCCGATGTCGCCCGCGCCCACGTAGTCCTTGCCGACGAACGACGAGGTCGGGCCGGGCAGCAGCGGCAGCTCGCCGTCGTACCGCACGGTGGCCCGCCGGCGCACCTCGGGCGCCATCTTCGGGATCGCGGTGAACTCGACCGCGGCCTGCAGCTTTTGCGTGCCCACCGGCAGGCGCTGCGGCGAGCCGTCGCCGCGGATCGTGCGCTTGCCGTCGATGTGCAGCACCACCGCCCCGCGGCCCTCGATCTTCGCTGCCATGTCGCTGCTCACCACCCCGCCGGTGCCGGCCGGGGGCGGGGCGCCGGTGGTCGCGCCCACGTCGATCGCGCCGTACACCCCGACGCCGCCCGAGCGCCCGAGCGTCCACGGCACCAGCTCCGGCACCGTGCCCCGCCCGGTCGGGTCGGCGGTCGACAGCGAGATGTCCGCCTGGGTCCAATC
>JBEBJC010000348.1:0-7900 GCA_040080105.1 Myxococcota bacterium | reverse complement strand
GGGGTCGTGGTGACCCGGGGCGAGCAGCGGTGGACGGTCGCGGTGGCGGGCCGGTCGGTCGAGGTGGCCCCGGTGCGCTCCGACGCCGACCGGGCGGCGCTGCGGGCGCTGGTGCGGGCGCTGGTGGCCGACCTGGACGTGACGCCGACGGTGCCGCCCGACGCGCTCACCTCCCGCGCGCTGGCGGCGCTCGGACCGCGGTCGGCGGCGTCTCCGAGCCCGTCTCCGTCTCCGGGTCCGTCTCCGAGTCCGTCTCGGTCTCCGTCTCCGCCGAAACCGCCGGCGGCGTCTCCCAGTCCGTCTCCGTCTCCGCCGACACCGCCGCCGCCACCGAGTTCAGCGTCGACCTCCGCCGGCGCTGTCGTGCCGCGGTCGTCGCCCCCCGCCGCGCTCGACCCCTCCGCGCTTCCGCCGGCCGTCCCGGCGGCTGCGGCGGCGGCCGCGGCGCCGACGCCTGCGCCCCCCGCCCCGAGGGAGACGTCGAGCTCCGACGTGCCTCGGATCGAGGTCGTTCCGCCGGCGCTCCCTCGCAGGCCCCGCGCGGGGTCGAGGGCGATGTGGATGGGCGCCGAGCTGGTGGTGCGCGAGGGTCTGGGGCTGGGGCCCGGCGCGGCGTTCGCGGTCGAGCTCCGCGACCGGGTGGGCGTGCGCGCCTCGGTGCGTCCGACCCGCGCGGTCGACGTGATCCAGGAGGCGGGGCTCGGGGAGGTCACGGTGGATCTCACCGCCACGACCCGGGCCGACCCGGTGTGGGTCGGGTTCGGGGTCGGCGCGGCCGGCCGTCGGTACGTGCTGGCGGGCGACGTGGTGGCCCTGCACGTCGTGCCGCGGATCGGCCTCGGCTCCGGCGTGGTGGTGCCGTTCGGCCGGTGGCAGGTCGAGCCCGCGCTCGGGGTGGAGATCGATCTGCTGCGCACCCGGATGGGGTGGACCACCGCGACCGAAGTATTGTCTCCATTGGGATTCCGTTCCGAGCTTCGCTTCGGATCTCGGTCGAAAAAGATCGAACCTGAATCTGACCTGATCACACCGAAGGGGGAACTCGCTTTGGGAGGTGTTCGTTGATCGGAAGGCAATTCATGATCCTGTTCGTGGCGGGGAGCCTGGCTGGGTGCGACCTGGAGGTGCTGTTCGGGGAGGGCGGCGGCCCGCAGGTGTGTGTGGGCGAGGACACGGGCGGCGAGGCCCCGTGTGTGGGCACGCCCGACCAGGACGAAGACGTGCCCAACGAGGACGGGAGCGAGGGGGACACCGATCCGCCGTCCGAGGCCGAGACCACCCAGCCCGGCGAGGGGGACCCGGACACGGGGGGCGGCTGCACGTTCGACGGCGACCCCGACTCCGACTGTGACGGCGTCCCGGATCAAGTCGACGTCGACGACGACGGAGACGGCGTGGTCGACGACGAGGAGGGATGCGGGGGGGACGACCTCGATCAGGACGGCGTCCCGGACGAGACCGACACCGACGACGACGGAGACGGCCTCGTCGACACGGCGGACGCCGATCCGTGTGACCCTTACGTGTTCTGACGCCCGAGGGTATGCGGTCGGATGCCGATCCGAACCGCCGACGAGTACCTCGCGAGCCTGCGCGGCCGAAACCTGAACGTGTACCTGCTCGGCGAGCGGGTGGACGAGCCGGTGGACCACCCGGTGATCCGCCCGTCGATCGAGGCGGTCGCCGAGACCTACCGGCTCGCCGAGCAAGACCCCGGGCTCGCCACCGCCCGCTCCGCGCTCACCGGAGAGGTGGTGAACCGGTTCTTGCACGTGACCACCAGCGCCGACGACGTGGTGATGCAGAACCGGATGCAGCGCCGGCTCGGGCAGCGCACCGGCACCTGCTTCCAGCGGTGTGTCGGGATGGACGCGATCAACGCGCTGTACTCGGTGACCCACGACGTGGACGCCGCGCACGGCACGCCGTACCACGCGCGGTTCCGGGCGTTCGTGGCCCGGGCCCAGCGCGAGAACTGGGTGATCGGCGGCGCGATGACCGACGTGAAGGGCGATCGGAGCCGCCCGCCTCACCAACAGGACGACCCCGACCTGTTCGTGCGGGTGGTCGAGCGCCGGCCCGACGGGGTGGTGATCCGCGGGGCGAAGGCGCACCAGACGGGGTGCTTGAATAGCCACTGGCTGCTGGTCATGCCCACGATGCGCCTCGCAGAGGCCGATCGAGACTGGGCGATCGCGTGCGCGGTCCCGGTAGAGGCGCCAGGGATCACCTACGTGGTGGGTCGGCAGAGCTGCGACACCCGCGCGCTCGAGCCGGGCGGGGGTGACCAAGGCAACCCCACCTACGCCGGCCAGGAAGCGCTGATCGTGTTCGAAGACGTGTTCGTCCCGAACGACCAGGTGTTCCTCGACGGGCAGAGCGCGTTCGCGGCGCCGTTGGTCACGCGGTTCACCGCGTACCACCGGCGCAGCTACGTCTGTAAGGCGGGCCTCGGCGACGTGTTGATCGGCGCGGCGGCGTCTCTCGCCGATCAGAACGGGGTGAGCGCCGCGTCCCACGTGCGCGACAAGCTGGTCGAGATGGCCCACCTCAACGAGACGATCTACGGGGCGGGGATCGCCGCGTCCCACGAGTCCGAGCCGACCGCCGCGGGCAATTGGCAGCCGGACGAGCTGCTGGCGAACGTGTGCAAGCACAACGTCACCCGGTTCCCGTTCGAGATCGCCCGCCTCGCGCAGGATCTGGCGGGAGGGTTGCTCGCGACGCTGCCGTCGGACCGGGACTTCGCGCACCCGGTCGCCGGGCCGCTGCTGCGGAAGTACCTGCGCGCCCACCCCTCCGGGACCGTGGACCAGCGGCGCCGGCTGTTGCGGCTGATCGAGAACCTCACCCTGGGCCGCAACGCGGTCGGGTACCTCACCGAGTCGATGCACGGCGCAGGGTCGCCCCAGGCGCAGCGGGTCCAGATCCTGCGGCTGATCGGGCTCGAAGCCAAGAAGGCCCTCGCCGAGCGCCTGGCCGGCGCCGAACCGACCCAGGCGGAGCCCGAGGACCGATCCGAGTAGGTCAGGTCACCGCGATCACCACCCCCGCGACCGCGCCGATCGCCGCCGCGGTGGCGCCAGCGACGGCGGCCACTCCGCCCACCACCGCGGCGGCGAGGCCGAACGTGGTCGACCAGGGGTACCGCTCGACCCACCGGGTCACCCGCAGCAGGAACGACTTCTTCGCTGTCTGCGGACACCGGACGTCGAGCTGCCCCTCGGCGCGCCGCTCGAAGAACCGCACCATGTCGATCACGGTGGCGAACCTCTGGGCTCGGTCGAGCGACAGCCCGTCGGCGAGGAACCACACGAGCTCGGACGGGATCGGCGCCTGCATCGACCGCGCGCCGCTGTGTGGCAGCAGGCCGATCAGCGGGACCGGCTTCTGGGCGGCGGCCAACACCTCGGCCACCTGGTCGACCTTGCCCCGCGGGTGCTCGAGCGCGAGCAGCTCGTACAGGATGAGCGCGAGGGTGTAGGTCTCGCTGCGCTCGTCCGCGACCTCCCCGCGCGCTTGCTCGGGCGCCATGTACCGCGGGGTGCCGACCAGCGACCCGGCTCGGGTGTCGGTGGTGCGCCCCGAGACCGACCCGGCCCAGTCACTGTCCGACCCGTCGACCACGGTGTCGGCGTCGGGCTTGCCGTCGGAGCGGCGCTTCGCTACGCCCCAGTCGAGCAGCTGCACCTCCCCGTGGCGTCCGAGCATCACGTTCGCCGGCTTCAGGTCGCGGTGCAGCACGCCCTGGCCGTGGGCAAAAGCCACCGCGTGCAGGATCTGCACGTACAGCGCCAACCGTCGCTCGACGGTCCACACCCGGTGGGCCTCGCCGTCTCCGCGGGCCAGCCGGCCGATCAGCGACTCGAGGGTCTCCCCGTCGACGTACTTCATCACGAAGTAGTAGGTGCCGTCCTCCTCGTGGCCCACGTCGTAGATCGGCACGATGTTCGGGTGGTCGAGTGACCCGGCGGTCCGCACCTCCTGCACGAACCGCACGACCGCCGCGGTGCTCGCGCGGTCCCGGCGCATCCGCTTGATCGCCACCCGCCGCCCGATGTCGAGATCCCGCGCGGCGAGCACCTCGCCGAGGCCTCCCATCCCGAGGGTGCCGATCGGGTCGAACCGCTTGCGGTCGGCGGCGCGTTCGAGCCCCTCTGCGCCATCTTCGTCGAGCTCGGGCAGGATCGTCTGGCGGCTCAGGTCCGTGTCCATCAGTCCCCCGGCGCTCTCGTCAATCGGGCGGAGGTTTCGTTACGGGCGGGCAGCGGGCCGAGTCCGGGCGCGGCGCGTCGGTCGGCGGCAAGTGGTGGATCCGCTGCGGCGGAGACCGGCACCACCGGCTCGCCTGGGCGCGCAGGAACCGCCCGGGCGGGTGCCACCGGATCCCGTACGGGTCGCCGCTCGCCGCGACCGCCGCCCGCGCCCCCCAGGTCCACGGCGCCACCAGGCCGTCCTCCGGACCGAGCTCGGCCACGACCCGCGCGATCACCGCGTTCTCGCCCGAGATCTGCCACGCCCGGTCGGCGAGGGCGAGCCACCCCCCCACCAACGTCGCCGCGACCGCCGGCCGGGGCGCGCGCGCCTCACACGCGATCGCCCACGCCGGCACCAGCCACGCGGGGGTGTCGGTCGGCGCGAACACGAGCGGCGCGAGCCACGCGAGGCCGCGCAGCCCGCGCGGATCGGCGAGCACCAGCAGCCACGGCAGGTGCAGCAACAGGCGCCCGAACCCGAGCCCGGGCATCAGCGGCCCCGGGTGCAGCACGCCGCGCTCCCCGACCCACCACTGGCCCCCGGACGCCAGGGTGACGGCGGCCACCGCCGCGAGCGCGGCCACCGCAGCCACCGCCGCGTTCGGGCGCTCGGACCGCGCGACCACCCACGGCGCCGCGAGCAGCGCCGTGGGCGAGGTGAGCACCGCGAGGCCGAGCAGCGCCGGGTGGACCACCGTCGCCGCCACCACCAGCGCCGCCCACGGGAGGTCGACCTCGGCGAACGGCGCCCACGCGACCACCACCGCCGCGGCGGCCAGCGTCGGCAGCGCGCGGCGGGTGTGGTGCGCGGCGGCGGCGACCGCGAGCCCGGCCGCGGCCAGGTTCACCAGGTGGAACCCGGCGAGCTGTCCTACGGCCGCGTACGCCGCGTGCACCCACCGATCGGTCACTGGCGACGTCGCGTACGCCGCCGCGTCGCCGTTCATCGGGCCCACCCCCAGCGCGAGCCCGGCCGGGAGCAGGGCCAGCAGGCCGATCAGCAGCGGTCGTCGAGCCACTGCGCGATCCTCGGCCACACCAGCTTGCGGGCGTACCGGCCGAGGATCAGGTCGACGTGGCCCCAGTGGACCGCCTGCTCGAACGGCTCGTACACCCACAGCTCCTTGTCGGACGAGCGCGAGGCGTCGACCAGGTCTCTCACGTCGTCCGGGGTCACCAGGGGGTCGGCGTCGCCGGCGATCACCAGCAGCGGCCGATCGAGGGCGAGGAACGGCGCGGCGTACTCGAACGGGTGCCCGGTCGCCCACCGCGCCATCTGCAGCCACACCTCGACGCTGGTCCAGTCGAACCCGGTCGCGAGGCGCTCCTCGAGCAGGTCGCGCTCGATCGAGTCCGGCGCCCACCCCGCGATCGGGGCCCCGTAGCCGGCCACGTCGGTGACCGCGTACAGCTGGCCGAGCAGCGCGCCGGCCCACCCGGTGCTCATCCGCACCGGCGCCCGCATCAGCTGCGGCTCGAGCCGGAGCGTGAGCCGCGCGAGCGCCCGCAGGGTCCGGTTGTGCGCGCCGAACCTCCACACCCCGGCGAGGTGCACCAGCCCGAGGGTGTGGCGGGTGAGCGACGCCCCGATCCCGACCCCGCCGCCGAGCGAGTGGCCGATCACGAACGGGGCCGGCACCTGGTCGATCGTGCGCTCGAGGTCCTCGACGTACTGGTGGAACGAGGTCGCGTTCGGCGCTCCGAGCGTGCGGGACCGGCCGTGGCCGCGCAGCTCGAGGTTCAGCACCTCGTAGCCGCGCGCCGCCAGGAACCCGGAGAACGACCGGCGCGACAGGCGCCAGGTGATCCGGTTCTGCGCGAGGCCGTGGACCAGGATCACCGGCGGGCGGGTCGGCCCGCCGACCGGCACGGTGCGCTCGATCCCGAGCGGCGGGCTCCCGGGGAGCTCGAGCTGCTGCCGCACGAGCTCGGCCGTCTCGCCCCGGTCGATCGTCTCGGGCCCGCGGACCTCGTCCCGGACGGTCCACGACCTCACCCTTCGTCCCGCGGGAACTGGACCGCGGTGAGCAACCCCGACAACGCGAACAGCGGCGCGGCGAGAGCGATCGGCCCGCCGATCTTCACCAGCACCAGCCCGAACAGACCCACCGCCTCGGCCATCGCCCACCGCACGATCCACTTCGACTGGGCCGGCGCGCCGGTCGACACCACCCGCCCCCACGCGATCGACAGCGCGGCGGGCGGCAGCGCGGCGGCGGCCAGCGGCAGGTACGTCTCCGGTCCGACCGCGTCGAGCGGCGGGGTGGCCGTGGCGACCACCGCGAACACCACCTCCGCCGACAACATCGACACCCAGATCATCCACAAGTTCCGAGTTTGGTGGGGCACCCGACCTCCGTCCGTCAGAACCACTGGGGCTCGATCTGCTGCAGCGCCGAGTACACCACGATCGCCACCGCGTTCGACAGGTTCAGCGACCGGACCGGCCCGTCGGCCATCGGGATCTTCCACGCCCCGCGCGCCTCGACGAGCTCGGGCGCCAGCCCCACCGACTCCTTGCCGAACACCAGCACGTCGCCGCGGGTGAACGGCGCGCGGGTGTACGGCTCGGCCCCGTGGGACGAGAACAGGTGCACCTTCCGACCCTCTGCCCACCGCCAGAACGCGGCGGCGTCGTCGTGCTCGATCAGGCGCACGTGCTTCCAGTAGTCGAGCCCGGCGCGGCGGACGGCCTTGTCGTCCATCTGGAACGGGATCGGGCGCACGACGTGCAGCGTCGCGCCCACGGCGACGCACAGGCGACCCGCGTTGCCGGTGTTCGGCGCGATCTCGGGCTCGTACAGGACGACGTGCAGCCGGTCCACGGTCACCAGATCTGGGTCGTGCCGTGGGCCTCGAACCCGAACCGATCGGTGTTGTCGCGCCAGTCGTTGAACTCCTCGCGCCCGCCGCGGATCTTCCAGTCGCTGTCGATCGTCAGGCAGCTCGAGATCCCGCCGCGGGGCCGCAGGCGCAGCATCAACCGCAGGCGCAGCGGCACGTACACGGTCATCAGATCTTCGAACATCACGTTCGCGAGCCGCTCGTACGACACGAGGCTGTCGCGGTAGGCGTCCTTGTACTGCTTGATCGACTTGAGCTCGAGCGTCCACGCGCCCGGGTACATCGTGATCAACACCTCGCCGAAGTCCGGCTGGTTCGCCGTGCCCACGAAGGTGAGCTCGGGGATCAGGATCTTCTGCTCGTAGGCGTCCTTCGTGGGGTTCGCCAGCCGCCGGAGCAGGTGGGCCTTGCTCCAGTGCGAGTTCGGCATGATCTCGAGCTCGCGCTGCTTCTCGGTGATGACCGCCTCGCGCTCGCGCTTGATCGTCGCGAACGCGCGCTTGCGGTCCTCCGGATCGAGCTTTCGCAGCAGCTCGACCGCCTGCTCGTAGGCATCACCCTGTTCCACCACTTCCTCCGGATCACGACGAGTAGCGCGGCGCAGCCGCTGCGTCGACCTGCCCGGTCCGCCGGCCGACCCACAGGAACAGCGGCGGGCCCTGGGCGTCGGGGGCGGGCGGGAGCGCGCGGACCACGGCCTGCGACAGCCCCTCGTCGGCCGCGAGCGCGCCGAGCGCGGCGGGGTCGAACCCGAGGTGGAGGTGACCCATCGAGTGGGCCCAGTCCTCGCGGTCGTGCGC